>JAITRV010000052.1 GCA_031288215.1 Spirochaetaceae bacterium
CGGCTGCGGCAGCGGTTTTTGGATTATAACGGTTCCGAATGGAAAAGCGAGCGCTTCAGTACCCTGCAAACGGAAATTGAGTCCGCGGTACAGGAGCGGTCCCAGGGTGTGGAAACGGCGGTTGAAAAAATTCTGGCGTAAAGAAACGCCGATACGCAGAGGCAGGTGAGCCGGTTTCAAAATCAGTTTTTTTGAAACCGCTTGGGGAAACGGCCGAATGACCGTTCCCCGTTAAATCTAAGGGGATTGGTTCAAAATCATGGTCTTGCGGGACCAGGGGATTTTGAACCGGCCTCAGGCAGGGCGGAAGATGAAGAAGGTATATAGCAAGATAGAATCTATCACGGGGAGCGTTATTACGGTCCGGGCCGAAGCTGTCCGTTACGGGGATTTGGCGGAGGTGGATACGGTATTCGGAACTTCCCTGGCGGAGGTAAACCGGCTTGAAAACGACCTTGTGTCCCTGCAGGTATTTGCCGGGGGCCGGGGTATTTCCACCGGGGATACGGTACGGTTTCTGGGGCACCCCATGGAGGTGTCTTTTTCGGAAAACCTCATGGGCCGGGTCTTTTCCGGTTCCGGCAGCCCCCGGGACAAGGGGCCTACCCTCCGGGAAAACCTCATCCCCATTGGTGGGCCGTCGGTTAACCCCGCCCAGCGGATCATCCCCCGCCGGATGATCCGGACGGGGATCCCCATGATCGACCTGTTTAACACCCTGGTGGTTTCCCAGAAACTGCCGATCTTCTCCGTTTCCGGGGAGCCCTACAACGAGCTGTTGGCCCGGATCGCCATGCAGGCCGAGGTAGACGTGATCGTCCTGGGGGGCATGGGGCTTAAATATGACGATTACCTCTTTTTTAAGGACACCCTGGAAGAAGGGGGCGCCCTTTCCCGGACGGTGATGTTTGTCCATACCGCCAGCGACCCCATCGTGGAATGCCTCATGATCCCCGACATGTCCCTGGCGGTGGCGGAACAGTTCGCCCTCCAAGGCAAGGACGTGCTGGTACTCCTGACGGACATGACCAACTTCTCCGACGCCATGAAGGAGATATCGATCATCCAGGAGCAGGTCCCCTCCAACCGGGGCTATCCCGGGGATCTCTACAGCCAGTTGGCCGCCCGTTACGAAAAGGCCGTGGACTTCGAAGCCGCCGGGTCCATCACGATTCTGGGGGTTACCACCATGCCCGGGGACGACGTGACCCACCCGGTGCCGGACAATACGGGGTACATCACCGAGGGCCAGTATTACCTCAAGGGCGGCCGGATCGAGCCCTTCGGGTCCCTTTCCCGGCTGAAACAGCAGGTCAACGGAAAGACCCGCGCGGATCACCGGGCCCTCATGGACGGGATGATCAAGCTCTACTCCTCCTACAAGGACACCCTGGAAAAACGGGCCATGGGCTTTATCATGTCCCCCTGGGACAACAAGCTCCTCAAATACGGCGAGCAGTTTGAACGGGAGATGATGGACCTGTCGGTGAATATCCCCCTGGAACGGGCCCTGGACCTGGGCTGGGAAATTCTCGCCGCTTCCTTCAGTCCCGAAGAAACGGGATTGCGGACGGAGTTAATCGATAAATTCTGGCCGAAGACGAACTGATTGGGGCGACCATGGCGAAGATCAAGCTGACCAAGAACGAGCTTAAAAAGCAGAAGGACGCCCTGAAGATGTACCGGCGTTACCTTCCGACCCTGATGCTGAAAAAACAGCAGCTCCAGGCGGAGATCCGTACCATTGAGGTGCGGATCAGGGAATTGATGGAAGAAAAGAGCCGGGTGGATGAGTCCTTCAAATCCTGGATCGCCGTCTTTGGGGAAACCGGGGTCTTTACGGCGGATCTCCTGCGGATTACCGGGATCAGGACCGGCCTGGGGAATATCGCCGGGGTGGCGATCCCCGTTTTCGAGGGCGCCGGCTTTGAGATTTCTCCCTATGATATGGTCCTGAAACCCCTCTGGCTTGACACCGCCCTGGACCGGATGAGGCAGGTCCTCCTCCTGGATCTGGAAGCCACTGTCCTGGAGGAACAGCGCCGGCGGCTGGACCATGAATTGCGGGTTACCACCCAGCGGGTCAATCTCTTTGAAAAGATCAAGATCCCCGAAACCCGGGGAAATATCAAGAAGATACAGGTGTATCTCGGGGACCAGCAGACCTCCGCGGTGGTCCGGGGTAAAATCGCCAAGCGGGGAATGGAGCGGGCCCAATGATGACACAGGCATACGGCCCTGGGGCCGCGGCATCCAACCTGACAGGGGGTAAACGATGATAGTACCGATGAAGAAGGCGTCCCTGGTGGTTATGGAAAAATACCGGGCCGCCTCTCTGGAGAAACTCCGGGAGCTTGGGGTGGTTCATCTGGAAAGCCTGAACCTCTCCTCGGAGGGGCTTTCAAAACTCCTGGAACAGAAGGCCCGCATCGAGCTGGCCCTGGGAATTTTACGGAACTATAAGGCGCCGGAGGAGGACTCGGAGCCGGAGATCCCCTACGGCCGCCGCAAGGAGGACCGCCGCCGGGATGATGAAGCCTTTTACAGCGCCGAGGCGGTTAACCGCCCGGAAGTCCCTGATCCGGTGGATCAGGTCCTGGCCCTGGTGGAAGAACGGAAGCGTATCCAGGAACGCCTGGCGGTGGATGCCAAAGAACAGAGCCGGATTGAAAAATGGGGGGACTTTGATCCCGCGGACCTTGCGGATCTGAAGGATCGGGGCGTCGTCCTCATCCCCTATGAGCTTCCCCGGCGCGTCTATGAGGCCCTGGGGGAGACCCGGGTGGTGGTCCTTTCCCGGGAAAAGAGCATAGTCTCCTGCGTCGTCCTGGACGAGGCCGTCCCCGGGGAAAATCCCCTGGTCCTGCCGGGAAAATCCCTCTCCGAGATACGGCGGGGGATAGCGGAAATGCAGGATACCCTCGCCACTATTGAAGGGCGGTTGGCCCGGCTCTCGTCCCGGGAAGCCTCGATCCGGAATAAGCTGGAGAAGGTGATAGAAGAAATAGAATTTGAAAGCGCCCGGGTCAATATGGAACGGGTTGAGGGGATTTCGGATGAATTGACCGTTTGCTGGCTTAGGGGCTACATTCCCTATGACCAGGTGGGGGTCCTGAAACGGGGGGCCGCCGAGAACGGCTGGGCCCTGATGCTTGACGACCCCGATGAGGGGGATAATCCGCCGACCCTGGTGCGGAACAACGCCTTTGTGCGGCTGATCCAGCCCCTGTTCAACCTTCTGGGGACCACCCCGGGTTACCGGGAATACGATATCAGCCTCTCGTACCTGCTCTTCTTTAGCCTTTTCTTTGCCATGATCTTCGGGGATGCCGGCTACGGATCGATCCTCTTCCTGGGGGCCCTTTTGTTGGGAGTCCGTTCCAAGGCCAAGAGCGGCAAGGTTCCCGACGGCGTGCTCCTCATGGGTTTGCTGTCCTTCACGACCATCCTCTGGGGGAGTATTACCGGGGCATGGTTTGCCGCCCCCCTGGAGAAGCTGCCGGCGTTTTTACGGGCGCTGGTGATCCCCCCCTTCCGCCCGGATCCTTCCCTGGACCCCAAGGCGGCGGCGGATTTGGTTCAGCGGAATATCAAACACCTCTGTTTTATCGTCGGGGCGGGCCAGATCGTGTTGGCCCACCTGAAGAATGTAAAGAAGGAATTCCCCTCCCTGACCGCCATTGCCCAGTTGGGCTGGCTCTGCATGGTGGTGGGGCTCTACTTCCTGGTCCTCAACCTGGTATTGGACAAGGACGCCTTTCCGGTGCCTCCCTTTGCGCTGTATTTAATCGGCGGGGGCCTGGGAGCTTTCTTTATCTTCAGCAACCAGCGGGGGGGGAATTTCTTCAAGAATGTTCTCTCCAGCTTAGCCAATTTTCTCCCGACCTTCTTGAATAGCGTATCGAGTTTTTCGGACATCATCAGCTATATCCGCCTCTTCGCGGTAGGTCTGGCAGGGGCGGCTATCGCCGGCAGCTTTAACAGCATGGCCTTTGGGCTTCCCGCGGGCCCGGTACGGATCATCGCCGGGGGGCTCATTCTGCTCTTCGGCCACGGACTGAACCTGGCGATGAATGCCCTTTCGGTGGTGGTCCACGGGGTGCGGCTCAATCTATTGGAATATGCCGGACATCTTGGCATAGAATGGTCCGGACATAAATATTCACCCTTTGCGCTTAAAAAGCATGGGCAAGGGGACGCTCTCTAGCATACGGATAGAATTTTATCAGATAGAATATTCTATCAGGTAGAATTCTATATCAATAGAGAGAACATCTTTTATCAGGAGAAATAGAATGGATATTGGAATGATTGGAGTTGCTGCCTGTCTCGGCCTTGCCGCGCTCGGATCGGCTTTAGGGGCCGGCGTCGCCGGCATGGCTGCTATTGGCGCATGGAAAAAGTGTTTCCTTCAGAACAAGCCGGTGCCCTTCGTGTTGGTTGCCTTTGCCGGCGCCCCTTTGACTCAGACTATTTATGGCTTTATTCTGATGAATACCATTAACAGCCTCACCAATGTGGGAGGCAAATTGTCCATCGGCTTGTTTTCCGGCCTCGCCATGGGAGCTTCGGCTCTCTACCAGGGCAAATGCAGCGCCGCCGCCTCGGACGCCTATGGGGAAACCGGCCAGGGCTTTGGGAACTACATCCTGGTGGTAGGCCTTATTGAGACCGTCGCCCTCTTTGTGATGGTCTTCTCCCTGGGCCTCGCGGGCAGTATTTAAGCCCTTCGATCTGAAGAATTTGGGCGCATTACGGCTTAAACGCCGATGGCGTTTAAGCCGTAACCGGGCTATCCGCTTCAATTCCTCGGCGCCGCCTGTCCGTCCTGCCGGTGGGCATGGCGGGGAGGCGGCGCCTGCGGTATTTCCGCTTCTATCCCTTGCGCGCTGCCCTCTGAGCGGCCGCCGGCTGGGGGGAAAGCCCCGTACCGGGGGGTGATGATGGGTGGAAAATCCCGGATCGTAAAAATCGGCGGCTTTGATCATGTCGAGAGCCTGACCCTGGGAGGCGGCTTTCCCGTGGCGATTCAGACCATGTGGAAGGACCGCCTTTCCTTTGCCGACCTGGAGGGAGCCGCCGGGGAATGTCTTGTCGCCCGGATTGCCCGGCTTCGGGCTATGGGCTGCGGGCTCCTCCGTTTCGCGGTCCCCGACCTGGAGGCGGCGGAAGTCCTGGGGGCCCTGGCCTCCGCGGTTTCCCTCCCCCTGGTGGCGGACATCCACTTCGATTACCGGATTGCCCTCCGCTGCCTGGACTTTCCCATTGCCAAGCTCCGGATCAACCCCGGCAATATCGGCAGCCGGGAAAAGGTAGAAAAGGTCCTGGCCAAGGCCGCCCCCCGGGGTATTCCCCTGCGGATAGGGGTCAACGCCGGGAGCCTGCCGCATGACCTGCGCCGGGAGGTGGACGGGGGCGGCCTGGATCTTGCCGAAGCCCTGGTCAGGGCCGCGGAACGGGAGGCGGCTCTTTTTGAGGAGATGGGCTACGACCGCTACCTGGTATCCCTCAAGGCGTCTTCCCCGGCCCAGACCCTCAAGGCCAACCGGCTCCTGGCGGGCCGCAGCCCCGCGCCGATCCACATCGGCGTGACCGAGGCGGGGCCCCTCATCGCCGGGGTGGTCCGGAACACCGCCGCCCTCCACCCCCTCCTTTCCGAGGGCATCGGGGATACCCTCCGGGTATCCCTCTCGGACACCATGGAACATGAAGTCATCGCCGGGCGGGAGATCCTCAACGCCGTCAAAGACAGCGCCGTCTCCGGCGTTGGCATCTCCGATGCCGACGCGGAAGGGGAGGGGAGCCGGGGGGTGGTGATCGTTTCCTGTCCCCGCTGCGGCCGGAACAGCTTTGACACCCACGGCTTTACCGGCCGCTGGCTTCACCGGCTCTACGCCCTGGACAAGAACATCACCGTGGCGGTGATGGGCTGCGCCGTCAACGGCCCGGGGGAAGCCCGGCATGCGGATCTGGGCATCACCGGATCGGGGAACCGGGTCCTGATCTTCCGCCGGGGTACGGTGATCCGGACCATTGACGCCGGGGAAGGGGATCCGGCGGCCCTGGCGGACCAGGCCTTCGCCGAGGCCCTGGAAAACTTATAGAGAGGGTTTTCCGGTAACATGTCGATAATGAGTACATACAGAGTAATGAGGGCCTCCGGCCGTCCGGGAGCCCCGGGGAGGATCGTGGGTAGGGGCAGCTTTTTACTGCCGGTTTTTCTCGTGTTGTGGGCCCTCCCGGGTTTTGCCCAAAACCCGGCGGAGCGGCCCTACTGGTATACCCTGGAACGGGGAAAGGCCTCTTTCAGGGCCGGGGAATACGGAACCGCCCTGGTTGCCTTCGAGGAGGCCCGGGAACAGCGGCAGGCCCTGTATAAGCGGATGGAGCGGGATCTGGTAAACCTCCTGTCCCGCCCCGATGTCCGCCTGCTGGGGGATTCCCTGGATCAGGTGGAGGCCTACATCGCCGGGGAGGGCCAGCGTGCCGCCGCGGCGGCCCTGGCGGAACTCTACTACCGCCTCCCCCGGTCTTCCCTGGGGGGATCCGCCCGGACCGCCCTGGAACAACTGGAGCGGCTCGAGGCCTATCCCGAGGCGGAATACTGGATCGGGGAAACCTATCGGGCGGAGGGGGAACTGGGTATCGCCCTGGGGCAGTACCTGAAGGCCTATGAACACCGTTCCCTCCTGGAAGCCCCCGCCTTCAGCACGGAGATTGTCTACCGGATCGTCGACATCCACCGGATCAGGCAGGAATACCTGGATATGGAAAAATGGCTCCTGGTCATTCTGGAGCAGGATACCCGGTGGTCCGCGGACGGGAGGGACTTTACGAAAAATGCCATGGCCCGGATCCTGGAAAATGACGGGATCACCCGGTTTTTAACCCTTTACCGCTATAACAATACCCTGGTGGAAAGGGCCCACCGGCTTCTGGGCCTCTATTACTACGCGTCAGGACGCCATAGCCGGGCGGCGGAGCATCTGCTCTTCAGTTTTCTCATCCAGAATACGGTCATCATCGAGGAGATCCTCCGGCATCGGCCGGACTTCCGCTTTACCGGCCTGGACGGCCTGAGAAGCGAGATCTCCCGGCGGCCGGCCCTGGCCGCATACCTCGAAGAAGTGGATTACTACAAGACCATGTACTACCTGGGATCGGCCCTCTATGCCGCCGGCAAGGCTCATCCCGCCGGGGAATTCTGGCGCTTCCTCGCCCAAGGGGCGGCTTCCTTCGCCGGGGAATGGGGGAGCCGGGCCCGTTCCCAGATCAGCCGGCCGTCCATCGAGCCGGCGGTAGAAATGCCCTGAACCACGGCCCGGCAAGGGGTGAAAGGAAAATAAAGCGCCTCGCGGCGAAGAAACCCACGGAGCGCACGGGGAAGATCCACGGAGAAAAGCCGAATCGGTAACAAAAAACCTCTTGGTGCCAGGCACCATACGAACCCCCTCCGGGGGCTGTATGGTGATTTTTGCAATGTTTTCGATGATCCCGGCAATGGCTTTTAAGGCAGGAAATGATAGCATGAGAGCGTATCTGGTTAATAAATGAGTTCAGAAATCCGCCCTGTTAAAGGCCGGAATTTCCCCCGCGGGAGAAAGCTATGAAAAAATCATAGATAAACAGCCCCTCCCGCATCCGGATAAAATTGCGCGCTTCGGGGGAAGGAATTCTACGGATCATATAAAGTTTACGGGAGGGCTCGCGATGAAAGCCTTGATAATTGAAAAGCCGGGGAAGGTAACGATTCGGGAAACCGATATGCCCCGGCCCGGGCAGGGAGAAGCCCTTCTCAAAATGAAATACGGCGGTATCTGCGGGAGCGATCTCAACTCCTACCGGGGTACTTCGAGCTATGTTTCATATCCCCGGATTCCCGGTCATGAATTCTCCGCGGAAATTGTGGAGATCGAAAAAAACGATGCGGGGCTGAAACCGGGGATGGTGGTAACGGGAAACCCCTATTTTAACTGCGGGACCTGTTATTCCTGCCGGCGGGGGCTGGTCAACTGCTGTACCACCAATCAAACCATGGGGGTGCAGCGGGAAGGGGCCTTTTCTGAATATATAACCATGCCCATAAACCGGCTGTATGAAGGAAAGGGGCTGGATGCCAAAACCCTGGCCCTGATTGAACCCTTTTGCATCAGCTACCATGGTATTGGACATGCGGATATACAAAAGGGGGAACGGGTCCTGATCGTGGGGGCCGGAACCATCGGGGTGCTGGCAGCCCTGGCCGCAAGACTCCGGGGAGGGCGGGTGTGGATGACCGATATTTCCGCGCAAAAGCTCGCCCTGGCGGAGCGTTTCGGCATAGAGGGAACCTTTGTGAATGCCGATCCCGGCGCCTTTGAAGCGGGGGTAGGGAAGGCCGCCGGCGGAGACGGCTTTGACGTTACCATTGAGGCGGTGGGGCTTCCTTCAACCTTCCAGAACTGCATTGATGCCGCCGCCTTCGGAGGCAGGGTGGTGCTTATCGGGGTGGGGAAAAAGAACCTGGATTTTAATTTTACCCTGCTGCAGAAAAAGGAACTGCATGTTTCCGGTTCCCGCAATGCCCTGAAAAAGGACTTTCTTGATCTCATCGATCGGGTACAAACCAATCGTATCCCTCTGGCGGACATCATCACCAGCGCCTATGCCTTTGACGACGGCGTACAGGCCTTTGCGGATTTTGATAAAAATGCGGCTTCTATGCTCAAGGTTGTCCTTGAGTTTTAATTAATATTTATTCGGAGGAATTTATGAAAAAGCGTGTTCTGGCATTGTGTGCCCTGGCCGTGCTGATTGCGGCCGGGACTGTCTGGGCAGGAGGAGGAGCGCAGAGTGGTACCGGGGACCAGGCGGTGAAGCCGGTGGTCATCCAAATCGGGTACGAAAACAACCCCGGGGAACCCGTTGATTTGGCGATCCATGAATGGAAACGGTTGATCGAAGAACGGTCAAAGGGTACCATGAGGGTGGAAATATTCCCTTCCAGCCAGTTGGGTTCCAAAAACGAGATCATCGATCAGATGCTGGCGGGGATGGGTGTGATCACCCTGGCGGACGGCGCCTTCTACGCCGATCGGGGCGTACCGGATCTGGGGATCACCTTCGGTCCCTATCTTTTTGCCACGTGGGACGAAGCCTGGAAACTGACCAAGAGTGACTGGTGGAAAGGCCAGTTGAAACTTCTGGAAGATAAGGGCCTGAAGATCCTGACGGCAAACTGGGTATACGGTGACCGGCATACCCTGGCAAAACGGCCCATCCGCCAGGTGAGTGATTTCCGGGGCTTAAAAATCCGGGTCCCCAATAATCTTATCCAGGTGAAGGGCATGGAAGTGATGGGCGCTACCCCCACCCCGCTGCCCCTGGGAGATGTTTATACCGCCCTGCAGCAGGGGGTAATTGACGGGCTGGAGAATCCCCTGCCGGTTCTGTATAACGGTAAATTCCACGAGGTTGCTAAATACCTGACCTTGGATGCCCACGTCAAGAATTTTACCACCTGGCTTTGCGGAACCGCCTTCTTTAACAGCCTGACGGCGGAACAGCAAGCTATCCTGACCCAGACCGGAGATGAGGCGGGACTCTTTAACAACCGGCTTCAGGATAACCTTGCCGCCGAAACCCTGGCCAAATTCAAAGCCGAAGGGGTGGAGATTATCGAAATAGATATCCTTCCCTTCCAGAACCAGGCCAAGCAGTTTTACAGTCTCCCGGATTTTACTTCCCGATGGTCGCCGGGACTCTTTGATACGGTATCCCGGGCAAAAGCGGTGAATTAGGGTTTCCTGTCCCGGGTTTTCTGCGGTTCTTTGCCGCGGGGGAAAGGGTTGCCGGGGAAAGTTTCCTGGCAGCTCCTGTTTCCCGCGGACAGGCAGATGTTATTTTTAGAGGAGATTCCATGAATAAAAGATTGCGTCAAGTCCTTGTCAATCTGGATTTTGTCATTTCCGGAACGATGCTGGCGGTGCTGGTGTTGTATACCTTTTTTGGGGTTATCATGCGCTACTTCTTCAACCGGCCGGTATTATGGGGTGAAGAATTGCAGTTGTTCTGCATTGTAATTATCGTTTTTTTTGGAGCCGGGGCGGCCTTCAGGACCGGAAGCCATGTGGCAATTGATATTGTGGTCGATCGTTTCCCCCGGAAGCTGCAGTATGTTTTTGAGTTTTTCATTTATGCTATTTCCATGATGGTGTTCATTTATTTTGCCCTGCAAAGCGCATCCTTTGTCCGCCAGATGTATGTTACCAAGCGTACCACCGATATTCTGAATATTCCCTTCTTTCTTACCTATTCCGCCTTTCCCCTGGGATGTGTATTAATGATGGTTAATTATACCCTGACGGTATACCGGAGAATTTTTGGAAAGGAGGAACAATCTTGAGTTCAGGAATTATTTTTGCCGCCGCCGCGGTGATGCTGATATTGCTTTTTTTGAAGATTCCGGTCTTTGTATCCGTACTGGCCGGTTCGGTAACCTATTTTATCCTGAGCCCGGATATTCCCGCCCAGATCATGGCCCAGCGGGTTATCGCCGGGATCGAAAGCCTGCCCCTTCTGGCGATTCCCTTTTTTGTGTGCAGCGGGGTTATCATGAACTATTCGGGGGTCACCACCCGGATCATGCGGTTCTGCGAAGTGCTGATGCGGCGCGTTCCCGGGGGGCTTGCCCAGGTTAACGTCCTGCTTTCGACCCTGATGGGAGGCCTTTCCGGCTCCAACCTGGCGGATGCGGCGATGGAAGCGAAGATGCTGGTGCCTGAAATGGAAAAGAAGGGCTTTTCCCGGGAGTTCTCCTCGGTGGTTACCGCGACCTCCGCGATGATTACCCCCCTCATTCCCCCGGGGATCGCCATGATTATCTACGGTTCCATCGCGAATGTTTCCATCGGGCGGCTCTTCGTGGCGGGCATTGGCCCGGGGCTGCTCCTCTGTGTGGCCATGATGATCCTGGTGGGAATTATTTCCCTGCGGCGCCGGTATACCAACGAGATGAGCGAAGATGTTTCCCTCAAGAAGGCGTTTCTCGAAGCCCTGTTCCCCCTGCTCCTGCCGATCATCATCATCGGGGGAATCCGGCTGGGAATATTTACCCCCACCGAAGCGGGGGCCGTGGCGATTATCTACGCCGTGGTTCTTTCCGTCATCTACCGGGAATTCCGGCTGTCCAATATTGCGCAGGCCCTCAAGGAGACGGTGGCGACCACCGCGTCAATTATGATGATCGTAGGGGCCGCTTCGGCCTTCGCGTGGATCCTTACCCGGGAGCGTATCCCCCAGCAGTTGACCAACTTTATTATCAACTCGGTTTCAAACAAGTACATCTTCCTGATGATTATCAACGTGTTTCTTCTGGTGGTGGGGATGTTTATCGAAGGGAACGCCAGTATGATCGTCCTGGTCCCCCTCCTCGTCCCGGTGGCCCGGGCCTTCGGGATCGACGATATTCAGTTCGCCATGATCTTCGTTTTTAATAACGCTATCGGCGCCCTATCGCCCCCCATGGGGACCCTCATGTTCGTTACCTGCGGGATCACCAAGTGCAAGATTGCCGCCTTTATCCGGGAGGCCGTGCCTTTTTATTTTCTGCTTTTGATCTGCCTGATGCTGCTCACCTTTGTCCCCTTCTTCTCCCAGGCATTGGTCAACCTGGTGTATTAGAATAACCAGGAGCAGGCAACAAGCGGCAAAGAGCGGTAGCGGTTCTTTGCGCTTTGCTGCCTGCTCCTGGGTACTTGTACGAGGGGGCGTAAAGGGATATGCTGGGGGTACCAGGGCAGAGGCCCTGAATTCTTGCGGGAGGCAGCGTTATGACCAAAAACAGTAAACCTTTCATGGACCGGAATTTCCTCCTGGAAACCGAAACGGCCCGGGACCTGTACCATCATGGGGCAAAGGGCGAGCCTATCTATGACTATCACTGTCATCTGATACCGTCCCAGATTGCCGAAAACAAGCGGTTCGCCAATCTTACCGAGCTTTGGCTCTCGGGGGATCACTACAAGTGGCGGATGATGCGGGCCCTGGGCATTGATGAGGCCGCGATAACCGGGGACGCGCCGGCTTATGACAAATTCCGTGCCTGGGCCCGGACCGTAGAAAACCTGATAGGGAATCCCCTCTACCACTGGACCCATCTTGAACTGCAGCGGTATTTCGATATTTATGAGACCTTAACCGAAAAAAGCGCGCCGGGGATCTGGGCGGAGGCCAATGGCCGCCTGGAGGAACCTGAATTATCCGTCAAAGGTATTTTTGAAAAATTCAAGGTCTATGCGGTGGGGACCACCGACGATCCGGCGGATTCCCTGGAATATCACCGGGCCATAGCCGGGGGGATAGCGCCCATCGGCCCCATTGCCACCCGGGTTATTCCTTCTTTCCGGCCCGACAAGGCCCTTCATATTGACCTCCCGGGATTTGCCGCCTATATCGAAAAGCTGGGAGCGGCCGGCGGCGCCGAGATCCGGTCCTTTTCCGATTTGCTGGCCGTCCTCGAGAAGCGGCTTGATTTCTTTGTCGCCCAGGGCTGCCGCGCCTCGGATCACGGCATGGAAGCGGCGCCCTTTGTCATCGCGCCGGAGGGGGAGATCGAAAAGACCTTCGAGAACGCCCTGGCGGGAAAGCCGCCGTCCCGGGAAGCGGCGGACGCCTATAAAACAAAGCTCCTCAGTACCCTGGCGCGCTGGTATGCCCGGCGGGGCCTGGTGATGCAGCTTCACCTGTCGGTCATCCGCAATAGTAACGAGAGGATGTTCAAGCTGATTGGACCGGATATGGGGTACGACGCGGTCCATGACCGGGAGCAGGCCGGAAACCTCGCGGCCCTGCTCAGCCTTATCGAATCCTCCGGGCCGGAGGGGCTTCCGAAAACCGTCCTGTATAGCTTGAATCCCAAAGACTCCTATCCCCTGGCGACCATCATGGGATGCTTTCAGGACTGTTACGGGAAGGAGGAAAACCGGGAGGTGATCCGGGGAAAAATCCAGCTTGGTTCGGCCTGGTGGTTCTGCGATCACCTGGACGGCATGGAGGCGCAGATCCGCACCCTTGCCAATGTCGGCGTCCTTCCCGCCTTTATCGGGATGCTCACGGATTCCCGCAGTCTCCTCTCCTATCCCCGGCACGAATACTTCCGCCGGCTCCTGTGCAACATTATCGGAAACTGGGTCGAACAGGGGCACTATCCTCCCGACAGGGATAAGCTCTTGGAAATAGTCCGGAACATCTCCTTTGGAAACGCCCGGGCCTATTTCGGCTCAATCTAAAGTTATCAGGATACCGGTGCGCTTGCTTCGCGCTTTGCTCCGGGAAGGCTCATACTGTTTCTTCTTCGGCTGAGGGGTAAATTCTTCAACCGGAACTCAGAGCCGGGCGCAGCGGTTCAGGAGGAGCAGGTCCGCCAGTACCAGGGCGGTCATGGCTTCCACCACCGGTACCGCCCGGGGGACGATGCAGACATCGTGGCGGCCCCGGATGATCAGGTCCCGCGGGCTGCCGTGGCGGTCCAGGGTACGCTGCGGCTTGGCTATGGAAGGCACCGGCTTAAAGGCCGTCCGGAATTCCAGGGGCGCCCCGGTGGAGATGCCCCCCAGGACTCCCCCGGCGTGGTTGGTCCTGAAGGCCAGGGAGGGAATGCCCGGCAGGGGAGGGGCGGCCTCCCCCGGCAGAATGCCGTCGTTGTGGCTTGACCCCCGGCCGCGGGCGGCGGCAAAGCCCGCTCCCAGTTCCACCCCCTTCACCGCCCCGATGGAAACCATGGCGGCGGCGATCCTCCCGTCGAGCTTGTCGAAGACCGGTTCCCCCAGCCCCGGGGGAAGCCCCGTAACCCTGCAGGAGACCACCCCCCCGGCGCTGTCCCCCTCCTTCCGCAGCCTTTCTATCAGGGCCAGAATCTCCGCCGCCGCCTCCCGGTGGGGCACGGCCAGGGGATTCCGACCGGCTTCCTCCCAGTCAAAGCCCGCATCCTCCGGGCCGGGCACCGGGATGCCGGCAATGGCCGAGGGCCAGGCCCGGATCTCCAGGGCCGGGCAGGCCGCGGCCAGGAACGCCTTGGCCACCGCCCCCCCGGCAACCCGGCCCAGGGTTTCCCTGCCGGAACTCCTCCCGCCCCCCCGGTGGTCCCGGAAGGCGTACTTGGCTTCCCAGGTCCAGTCCGCGTGGCCCGGCCGGTAAAGATCCCGAAGCTCGTCGTAATCCGAGGAATGGTGATCCCGGTTGCGGACCAGGATGGCGATGGGAGTGCCCAGGGTCTTCCCGCCGAATACCCCGGAGAGGATCTCCGGATCGTCCTCCTCGGCGCGGGCGGTGGAGGCCCCCAGGGGATCTCCGCCGCCCGCGCCGCCGGTGCCGCCCGCCCCCCGGGGCCGACGGCGGCGCAGTTCCCGGATCAGGATCTCCCGGTCCAGGCTCACCCCCGCGGGACAGCCCTCCACCACGGCCCCGCAGGCGGGACCGTGGGACTCCCCAAAGGTGGTAACGGTAAAAATGGTGCCGAAACGGTTTCCTGCCATGCCTGCCTCCTCGGTGAAGCCCCCTTAACGCTGGCCCTGGTCAAAGGGCTGCCCCGAAGCTCGGGGAGCGTAGTCCTTGCCGCTGAAGAAGACCAGGGTCGCCAGGGTGATCCCGTAGGGCAGGGCATTGAAAAATTCCGGGGGGAGGAATTTCAAGGATTCGATGTTGATGATGTATACCGCCAGGGCCGCGGAGGTTCCGAAGAGCAGGGAGGAACCGAGGACCCCCAGGGGCAGCCAGCGCCCGAAGGAAACCGCCGCCAGGGCGATGAAGCCCTTCCCGTTGATGGTGTTCACCGTGTACTGGATGGTGTGGGTCAGGACCAGGCAGGCCCCGGCAAGCCCCCCCAGGAGACCGGAGATGAGGACCGCGATATACCGAATCCGCAGCACGTTGACCCCCGCGGAGGCCGCCGCCTGGGGATGCTCCCCGCAGGAGCGCAGCCGGAGCCCCGAGGGCCGCTTGAAGAGGACGAAGGCGGAGACGGCCAGGAGGACCAGGGCTATCCAGGCGGTGGGGTAGATCCCCCCCTTACCGGGCATCATCCCCAGCCGGAAGGGCTCGGTCCGTTCCTGGTGGAAAATTATCTGGCAGAAGAACACCGTGAGCCCCGTGGACAGGAGGTTGATGCCGGTCCCGGAGATCACCTGATCCGCCCGGAGGGTAATGGAGGCAAAGGCGTGGATCAGGGAGAAAAGGCCGCCTGCCAGGGCCGCCAGGACCAGGGCCAGGGGGATGGAGAAGCCGATGGAGCCCTCCAGCAGCCGGTGGCTGGTAGCCGCGGTCATGGCCCCGATGGCCATGAGACCCTCCAGGGCGATGTTGACCACCCCGGCTTTCTCGCTGATCATCCCTCCCGTGGCGGCAATGAGGATGGGCGCCGCGATCATCAGGATGGAGGGAACCATAGAGACGAGGCCTTCCGGAAAATCGATCATTCCCTTTTCCTCCCTTCCCCGGTCTTGGGGTCATTGCCGGCGGTTTTTTCCCGGCGGGCCTTTTCCTTCATCCGCCATTCCATGATGATCTTCACCCCCGACCGGAAGGAGATAAACACCACCACGAACCCCAGGATAATAGAGGTGATTTCCTTGGGGATCTGCCGGGACTGCATCAGGGGTTGGGCGGACTTGAGCATCCCGAAGAGGAGCCCCGAAAGGGCGGTGCCCCAGGCGGTACTGTTTCCCACCAGGGCCACGGCGATCCCGTCAAAGCCGTAGCCGTCCTGACCCGCCAGGACCCTGCCGTAGGTAAAAGACCCCAGGGCCACGATGGCCCCGGCCAAGCCCGCAAAGGCCCCGGAAAGAGCCATGGAGACGGTGATGCTGCGGTCCACGCTGATCCCCCCGTAGCGGGCGGCCTCCTTGTTGAACCCCGTCGCCCGCAGGGAATAGCCCAGCCGGGTCTTTCCCATAACGATCCGGAAAAAGAGGATCGAGGCGATGGTCAGATAGAGGCCGTAATTCAGCCGGGAATGATTGGTCAGACTCTCCAGGAAGGGGCTCCTGAGCAGGGCGGTCCCGGAGAATTCCGGCGTCCGGTAGGTATTGGCCCCGGGGATCTGCAGGGTGATGTACCGGGACCCGTATTGGGCGATGTAGTTCATCATGATGGTGGCCACCACCTCGGACACGCTGAACCGGGCCTTGAGGAAGCCCACGATCCCCCCCCAGAGGGCCCCCGCCGCCAGGGCCGCCAGGACCGCCAACACCCAGTGGAGTACCGGAATCCGGGGTCCGAAAAAGGCGGCCAGTTGGGCCGCGGTGAGCCCCAGGATGTACTGCCCCTCGGCGCCGATGTTGAAGAGCCCCGTCCTGCCGGCAAAGGCCATGGAGAGGCCGCAGAGAATCAGGGGCATGGAGGCCACCAGCCACTCCCCGATATACCGGAGGTTCCAATCCCCCCGGCGCAGATCCAGCCCCGTAAGTACCTGGAGTATGGCGGAGTACATTCCCCCGGGATTCCGGCCCACAATCAGCACCAGGACGGTGGCCACGAGGAAACCCAGGAACACCACCGCCACCGAGAGGAGGCCGTCGGAACCGGTAAACATTTCCAGGATCCGCTCCCGCAAGAAGCCCCCTCCCGGCCCCGCCGCCTCAGTCCGCCCTTCAGCCATAGGCCCCTCCCGCTCCCTCCTCCGCCGGGGCAATACCGGCCATCATGGCCCCTATCCGCCGCTCCTCCGCCTCCTCCGCCCGGAGGACTCCCACGATGGTCCCCTTGGACAGCGCGGCGATCCGGTCACAGAGCCCCAGAATCTCATCCAGCTCAAAGGAAATCAGCAGTATCCCCCGGCCCTTGTCCCGTTCATCCAGGATGCGCCGGTGGATGTACTCAATGGCCCCCACGTCGAGCCCCCGGGTGGGCTGGGCCACAACGAGGAGGGCCGGGGAATTTTCTATTTCCCGGGCGATGATCGCCTTCTGTTGGTTTCCCCCCGACATGGACCTGGCCGTTGTCGCGGGCCCGTTCCCCGCCCGGATATCGAACTGGGCTATCAGGTCTTCGGCATGTTTTATTATAGAAGGAAACCGCAAAAAACCCAGGGAATTGGAATAGGGCCGGCGGCGGTAATTTTTGAGGATCAGGTTCTCATCCAGCCGGAAATCCAGGATCAGGCCGTGCCGATACCGGTCCTCCGGGACCAGCCCCATGCCGGTTTCATTCCGGCCCCGGATGCTTTCCCGGGTAATATCCCGGCCGTTGAGGATGATCCGCCCGGCCTTAACCGGCAGGAGCCCCGCAATGACCGCCACCAGCTCCGACTGGCCGTTGCCGTCCACCCCGGCCACTCCGACCACCTCCCCGGCCCGGACCTCCAGGGAAAGGTCCCGCAGGGCCGGAACGCCCTTGGAACCGATCACCGTGAGGTTTTCTATCATGAGGACCTGATCCCCGGGAACCGAGGGCTTTTTGTCGGGCCGGAAGCTCACCCTGCGGCCCACCATCATTTCCGCGAGGTCCTGTTCATTGGTATCCGCCACCCGGACGGTGCCGATGGACTTCCCCCGGCGCAGCACGGTGCAGCGGTCGGCGGCGGCCTTAATCTCCTTCAGCTTATGGGTGATGATGAGGATGGTCTTCCCCTCCGCCCGCAGACGGTTCAGAATCCCCAGGAGTTCGTCGATTTCCTGAGGGGTCAATACTGAGGTGGGTTCGTCGAAGATCAGGATATCCGCGTTCCGGTAGAGGACCTTGAGGATTTCCACCCGCTGCTGCATTCCCACGGTGATGTTCTCGATCCGGTCCCGGGGATTCACCGCGAGGCCGTAGGTTCGGGAAAGCGCTCCCACCCGGCCCTCCGCGGTCCGGATGTCCAGGTTCCCCCAGGGGCTGCGGGGTTCCAGGCCCAGCACGATGTTCTCGGTTACCGTAAAGTTGTGGACCAGCTTGAAGTGCTGATGGACCATCCCTATCCCCAGGCCGACGGCATCGTTGGGGTTCCGGATCTTCACCTCCTGACCCCGGATCTTGATATACCCCCGCTCGCTCTCATAGAGCCCGAAGAGGATCGACATGAGGGTCGATTTTCCCGCGCCGTTTTCCCCCAAGAGGGCATGGATTTCCCCCGCCCGGACCTCCAGGCACACCCCGTCATTGGCGATAATCCCCGGGAATATCTTGACGATATCAACCATTTCGATGACCGGCTCAGCAGAACCAGGCACGGCCCCCTCCTTTGCGCAAACCCACGGCCATTACCGGCCCCTTCCCGGATACTTCCCTCCGGATCGCGGACGCATACCATGACCCGCGGTCATGGTATGCCTGCACCGGGCCTAATCGTCCCGGGCATTGAGATTCTGGGGGAATCCGGGAAGCTGTTTTGCCGCCCCATAGGTGGAGGCGATGGCGATCTCCCCGCCGGTGATCCGGGTCTTGATATCCTCCAGGCGGGTCACAATATCCCGGCTCAAGGCCGGATTCCGGGTAGAATAGCCCACCCCGTCCGCCTTGAGGTCGAAGGAGATAACCTCCCCCCGGAAGGTGTCGTTTTTCACCGTATTCAGGGCGTACAGGGTGGAGTTTTCCACCAATTTCAGCATGGAGGTCAGCACCGCGGAATCCGTAGCCGTATAGAGCCCTTCCTCAAACTGATCCGAATCGACCCCGACGGCCCACACATTCCTGCCCTGGATCCGGTATTCCTTAGCCTGGGCGATGGTCCCGTTCCCGCTGTTCCCCGCGGCGGAATAAATCGCATAAACCCCCGAATCGTACCAGTTCTTTGCCTGGGACTTGGCCGCCGCGGTATCATCCCAGCCTCCCACGTAGTAATCCACGATCTGGGCGTCGGGGAGTATCGAAAGGATGCCCTGGATATAGCCCACTTCGAATTTGGTGATGGTCGCCCCGGCAATCCCCCCGATAAAGCCGAAACGGGGATTGGCGATGCGGTCTTCCTGGGCTTTGAGCGCCGCCGCGGCCCCCACCAGGTAGGAACCCTCATGCTCCGAGTAGATCGCGTTGAGGACGTTGGGAAGGTTGACCCAATCCACATCCACGATCATGTATTTCTGGTTGGGATTCTTTTCCGCCACCACGGTAAGGGCGTCGGCAAAGGTGAAGCCCGTGGTAATGATCAGGTCGTACTGCTCGTCGGTGGCCTGCTGGATATTGGGAATGTACTGGTCCTGGGTCTGGGCGGTCACCACATCGTATGCGGCGCCCCGCAGGGAGGTATTTTCCCAGGTATCCCCGTAGAATTCCAGAATCCCCCTCCATGCCGCCGCGTTAAAGGATTTATCGTCGATCCCGCTGGAGTCGGTCAAAAGCCGGACCGTCACCTCCGGCTCGGCGGCCCTTTCGCCGGCAGTGCCGCTTTCCTGGCGCTTACATCCGGCAAAAATGAGCAAAGCCCCGCAAAATGCCAATAAAAAAACATTTGATATTTTTGATAATATCGTTAATATCGCTTTTTTCATCGTATCCTTCCTCCAAAAATGATTCATCGTGATACGGTCATACCATGATGATTGACCCTCAGCATAACCCGATTTGGAAGGATGATCAAGGATTGAATGAAAAATAAGCAGGAAGATCCGGGGAGGAAACAAGGGCGCAATGAGGCGCCCCCGTCCTCCCCGCTACGTCTTGAGGTTATTCTTCCCAGAGCCAGGTCGAAAGGTACCGTTCCCCTGTGTCGGGGAGGACCACCACGATGGTTTTCCCCTTGTTTTCGGGCCGTTTGGAGACGGTCAGGGCCGCTTCCAGGGCCGCCCCGGAAGAAATCCCCGCCAGGATACCCTCTTCCTTAGCGGCCCGGCGGGCTACGGCCCCCGCCTTGACCTCATCGGTCTGGTAAATCTCGTCCACGATTTCCTTGTCGTAGACCTGGGGCACGAAGCCCGCGCCTATCCCCTGGATCTTGTGGGGGCCGGGCTGCCCGCCGGAGAGTACCGGGGACGAGGCGGGTTCCACGGCGATCACCTCAACCGAGGGCTTCTTGGCCTTGAGGAATTTCCCCGCCCCGGTAATGGTCCCCCCGGTACCGACCCCGCCGATGAGGATATCCACCTCGCCATTGGTATCGTTCCAGATCTCCGGGCCCGTGGTGGCCTCGTGGATCGCCGGGTTGGCGGGGTTGTTGAACTGCTGGGGAATAAAGGCATTGGGGATGGACGCGGCCAGCTCCTCCGCCTTGGCGATGGCCCCCTTCATCCCCTTGGCCCCTTCGGTCAGTTCCAGTTCCGCCCCCAGGGCCTTGAGGAGCTTGCGCCGTTCAATACTCATGGTTTCGGGCATGGTAAGGATGATCCGGTACCCCTTCACCGCCGCCACAAAGGCCAGCCCAATCCCGGTATTGCCGCTGGTGGGTTCGATAATCACCGTCCCCTTCTTGATCCGGCCGTCCTTTTCCGCGGTCTCGATGAGGGCCAGGGCGATCCGGTCCTTCACGCTGGAAAAGGGGTTAAAACTCTCCAGCTTTGCGTAGACCACCGCGCCCCCGTCGTTGATCTTGTTGATTCTGACAATGGGGGTATTTCCAATCAGATCCGTAATTTTTTCAACCCGTGCCATAAAAAACCTCCAACAATAATTCCTATTATTTGTATAGGTATTATATTCTAGAAAGAAAAAAAAGTCAAGAGGGGAAAAAGGAAAATCACACTGATATTTTACCTTTATTCGGGAGCATGATTTAATACCCCGTCGAACCTCCGGTTCGCGCTCTCCTCTGGGGAGGCTCATCGAGATGCCAACAGTCAAAGAAGTTTTAAATCTTCAATAAGTTTTGGTTTAAGGTCTTTTTTATCAATTTTACCGGTGTCTAATCCCTCGCGAATGAGGTTTTTTATTTCTTTTCTGTAGAATCGCTGATTTTTATTATTACGTAAACAGCTAACAATTACATCCGCCACGAACCCTAATTTTTTATATGAAAGTTCTATCAGATCAAAATGGCGATTCTCAAAATAGGTATATGCGGTTTTTCCTATGGATGGTTCGTATTTTAAGGATTTTTCTTCCAGTAGGGCAGGATCTATTTTTACGATATCAATAGTATCGGCCTTATCAAAGAAGGATACTATGGCCAAAACGGCATCATTTATTTCTTCTTCAGATTCAACTTTCCATAGAGACAACGTATTCTGATAGGTTCTCAGGCATCCGGTTATGGCATCGGCTGAAACCTCGGCTCCATGGAGAATATCATTTTGTCTCCATTTTTGTTCCTCGATTTTTCTTATCAGCAAGGGCATTCAAGTTTTTCCTTTAAATCCTGAATGACTTGAGATATATAATTATTCAGCAAAGGATCGGTACATTCAATGCTTTCAAGAAGCGTTATATTTCGGGGCTCTTCCCAGTTTTCAAAGGCTCTGATTGCATTTTCCTTAACCAGGTTTGACTTATGCGAAAGGGAAGCGGCGGCGATAGTCATACCCACAGGAAAAATATCATCATACGCGATATGAGAAATAATTCTTAATAATCCGATGACCACTGCTTCGTTATCTATATGGTTTAGAAACAGTTCGTTTATCCATTCCCGGTAATAGGCCCCGTCATTTTTTAAGCGTGAATTAAGATAATCCTCTGCCTCCGATGAAAAACCATATTCATAAACCGATTCTTTAATATAAAGAAGAAATGTTTTTTTGAATAATGCTTTTTCCTCTTTTTCCTTCTCGTTCTCCTTTAGAAATATCGACTTGATGATATACGTATCCGGTACACTGCCGGCATTCAAGGCAGGCATATCATTCTGGTTTGAAAATACTTCATTTTGTATCGGGGGGTATAAAACAAAAGGGCTTCTCGGTACTGGTAAGGGATTAAACCATTCTATTATGGAGGGCATCCTTTTTGCCATCATACCATATTGTCCCATAGTACCCCCTCATTCAGATATGATTTTTTCCAGGGATGATTCTAATTCTCTTTGAATCCCGCCGGCTTCTGCCAGGAACGGTCTAACATCATCGGAGCTAAACCGTTGTTCATTATTTCCCTGAAAGGTATTAATATCAAAATTGACTTCAATTCCGTCAAAACTTGTCGGTTTTGCCTCAAAATGATGAACATTTTCAATTCTACTGATATTCATAATAATATTTAGGATCTCCGTCCTGCCGTTAATTGT
>JAITRV010000064.1 GCA_031288215.1 Spirochaetaceae bacterium
CTCGTCGTATTCCAGGACCAGGTCGAGGCTCTTGGGGAACCGGATCTTCAATATGTTGAAATAGTAGGTGAGCCCCGCTATCTCGTGCCGCAGGGGCACGATTATTTCCCGGTTACGGATATTATGCCGGAATAGCCGGGCCATGGACTCGATATACTCGCCGGTCCGGTCCGCCCCCTCCACGATGGCAAGCTGCATCCCCGTATTCAGGGTATTAAAGAGAAAGTGGGGATTCATCTGGGCCTGGAGGGTGTAAATTTCCATGCGCCGCACCAGGCCCTCCATCTTCAGGTTCCGCAGCCGTTCCCGCATGTATTCCTGCTTGATGTTTTCCTGCCAACGGATCTCTTCTATAAAATTACGGATCTCACGCTTCATCCGGTTGAAGGCCTCCACCACCTGATCCATCTCCCGCACCGATCCGGTTTTCAGGTCGTCGATGTCGAAATGTCCCGCGGAGAGCTCCGCGGCCATGCCGGACAGGCGGACCAGGGGGGTGGTAATCCGCTCCACCGAGAGGAGCAGGAGGAGGACGGCAAAGATCGAAACGAAGATGATGAAGAGGAGGTTCCAAAATTGAATGGTCCCGAAATCGGCCATGAAAAGGCCGTAGGCGTCCAACTGGCCGCGAAAATACTCGGCGCTGATGGCCTCAATCTCCCGGTTGATATAGGCCAGGAGCCCCTCCATTTCATCGTAAATGGCGGTATAGGCGGCAATATACCGGCCCCGCTTTTCCTCCATGGCCTCGTCCGCCAGGTTGAGGTAGGCATGGATCAGGCGGTAGAGTTCCCGCTCCCGCAGTTCCGTCTTATTGGCGCTGATGGGGAAATAGGCCGGGAGTTTTCCCCGCAGGACCTGGGAATTGATGAGGATCCGGGAAAGGGCGTTGGAAGAACGGGTGGAGAGGTACTCCAGCAGGGGTTCCTGGTAGGCCGCGAGGTCCTCCTGGAGGGTCTTGATAAACCGTTCCCGTTCAAACCTGCGGTCGGAAATGGTTTGCAGATTCCGGGCGGAAAAGAGGATATAGGCGGTGCAAAGGACCAGGATGAGAAACACCCCGAAGATGCTGAAGATCATCTGAACCCGGAAGGAACGGAAAAAGGCCGGGGGAAAGTTCCTGAACCGGGGGGCCGGGGAGAGGGGTAAACGCGGCATTTCCGAAGGACCCTTCATGGCAGATCATCCTTGCCGATGATCTCTATCCCCGTATCAATGGAGGTGGAGGTATAGCCGGTCCGCCGCAGGGCCGCCAGGGATTGGACCGCCTCATAGCCGATCCGCTCCGCGTTGATCACGACGCTGCTGGCAATGACCCCCTTGCGGATCCCGTCCTGTATCCCCGGATCAGAACCGAAGCCGATGATCCCTACCCGGCCCACCAGGTTCATATCGATCAGGCTTTGGGCCGCGGCAATGGTGTCGTTGGAATCGGTGAAAACCACGGTGTTTATATCCGGATGGGTGCGGAAAAGGCGGAAGAGCAGTTCCTCCGCGTCCAGGGGGTTGAGCTTGGTCCGAAACCCCAGGATCGGAGAAGCCAGCCGGTCCCCCAGGACGGTGGTAATCCCCATCTCCATAAGTTCCCGCTCCCCGTAGATCCCCGGAGCCTTATCGCTGTACACCACGGCCAGCCTCAGAGGATCCGCCGTGAGGCTCCCCGCGATTATCCCGATCCGGCGGCCCACGTCGAAGTTGTTGGTCCCGATAAAGGGCCAGGGCTGGTCGTTGGGCACGTTGTGGTTGATGATCACCACGGGGATGCTCCGGGCCCCCAGCCGGTCCAACTGCCGCCGGGCCAGGGCGTCATTCAGATAGGGGCACACGACCGCCCCGTCAACCCCGGTAAAGGGGGCCATTTCCAGCTCGTTTTTTACCGGGTCAATGGAATGGACGGAAACCGCCGCGTTCAACTCCGCCGCGGCCCGTTCCGCCCCCCGGATAATCCCGATGAAAAAGGAATTCCGGTTGTCCGGCAGGTACAGGGAAAAATGGTAATTCAGGGGTTCGGCGGCAGTATCGGAAGACCCGATATACAGGCGCCGTACCAGGTCAAAGGAAACCAGAAAGGCCCCCAGGGAGAGGAGGCCGAAACAGAGGATCCCCATCCGCAACAACCTTTTCACCCTGCCAGTATATCCCCGTCAGGGCCTTGTCGGCAAGTCCGCCGGCCGGCATGGGGGATACCCTCCGGCCTGGTCCTCCCGGAACGGGCCGGTATGGGCCGGCACAAGAGAGAACTGCCGGGGGGTCCTGTCAGGGGAAAAAACATAGGTTCCCTCCGGCGGCCCCTCCCTATGTTTTTCCCCTGACACCCCCCTCCGCGATTCTAGTCCGTGCCGGCCCATGCCGGCCCATGCCGGTATTTCCGGCGGGAGTATCCCTCGGCCTGCCTTTCCGCGTGGGGGCGGGTCGGGTTGCCGGATGAGGCTGCCGTGGCTGGTTTTGATGAGGGCGGTAGGGTTGCAAGAAGCCGGAAATTTGGTGCCTGGCACCTTTTGGGGGCGGGTGGAATTTGGTGCCTGGCACCTTTTGTTTCGGATATAACCCTCTCCTTCGCGGGAACCAAATATCCCCGGACCCTTATCAGGTACTTGACCGAAGTCCGGAAATACCAGGTGGTGGAGGTAGAACAGGGTATTTACGAGGTTCGGGGGGACTATCTGCCAATACAGCTCATCGAA
>JAITRV010000082.1 GCA_031288215.1 Spirochaetaceae bacterium
AATGATCCGGGCAAAGTCATACTACCCGATCTGTTCCACAGCGGCGAAGATGAACGATGGATTGTAATCGGAATGGTTAATAAGGTTCTTTTCGTTGTTTACACCGAACGAGAAAAGAATATGAGACTGATTTCTGCGAGATCGGCAACAAAGGCCGAAAAGGAGATATACCATGAAAATAACATCAACCCTTAAACCGGGCGATAAGCCGGCTACGGGGCAGCTTGAAGAGATCAACCGTGCTGCCGGTATGCCTGTCATCTCCGATGAAGATTGTCCGGCTTATTCTCCGGAGCAGTTGGCCTATCTGTGCGCTGAGGCAAGAAAACGAAATGTCAAGCAAACGGTAGGAATTAGGCTTAGCAAGAAAACGATTGAGCGGTACAAGGCTTTGGGCAAAGGTTATACCGGAGTAATGGCTGCCGTTTTGGAGTATTCAATAGCCCATCCGGAAATACTTAAAAAGGCATTGTAGGCGGATCGTTCTCGGTCGATCCGGTAAAAGTGTAGCAGTTATTTTGGGGAGAAGCCTAACAACGATCCGGCTCTCAATATTCCGGCACGTCAATTCCCCAAGTCCGTACAACAAAATACTCCGTTTTGTATTTTTTTCTTGACGGATACATCAAAGAGCTTTATGCTACACCAGGATGGAGGAAAAGAATGAAAGCAATGATCCGGTGCGGCATTATCGTATCGCTTATGGTTTCTTCGTGCATCGGCCTGTTTGACAACGGCTTTGATGAGGCCCTTTTCAGGAAGGAACGGGCGGCATGGGAAGCCCAGGGTCTGCGGCATTACCGCTTTGTAACAACCTATAGTTCGGATGCTTTTGGCAGCCGTCCTTCTGTTGAAATTACGGTGTTTCCTGATAAAGAACCGGAAGTGGTCGTACAGCGCGAGGATTCAGGAATAGAAGAACCGTATTATGGGAAAACCATTGACGAAGTCTATCAGTATATTGCGGATGAAATGTCAAATATCAGGGCGAATTATAGTATTAGAATACGGTATCATGAGGGATACCACTATCCTGAATTGTATTCCATAAGTCCCGGTGGAGATGTTGACGGCGGCTGGGGCGGGTTTACCATAACCGAATTTGAAGTCCTCGGCGAGTAACGCCGCCCCCGGGCCTATCACTCCAGCGTCTCCAGTATGGTCCGGGCCTTCCGGGAAAGGCTGCCGTTCTTTTCGTCGGTCAATTCCCGGACCTGGGGGATGAGGCTGCGGTACCGGTTGTTCGCTATCAGGTCCAGGGCATAGGACTTCTCGATTACCCCGCCGGAGCTGAGGAGGCGGCGGGCCAGGTCTTCCAGGGAAGCGCTCCGGCCGGAACCCAGCACCCGGAGGAAGCCGTTGTAGAGGGCGCTCTGGTGCTTCGATTGGGCCTCGTCCATCTCGGCGATTATCCGCCGGGCATAGTCATCGGCGTTGTTTTGGATCAGCATCTCCGCAGAGAGGAGCCGCACCCGGTCGGGGTTCTTCCGGTTCCCCAGGAGTTCCGCGAGGATAGCCGTGGCCTCCGGGTTTCCGATGGCCCCCAGTGCCCGGATCGCCTCGTCCTTCACCGCGGGTACCTCGTCCCGCTCGGCCCGGTAGCGGAGGTAGGGGACGGCCTCGGCGAGCTTCCGCTCCCCCGCAGCCTTGGCGGCCCCCGCCCGGGTCCGGTAGTAGGAATCCCGGAAGGCCTCCAGAATGGCCCCGTCCACCTCCTGCCCTGAAAAGGGGCCCAGGGCGGCCACCGCCTGAGAACGGACATTGGGGTCCGAGGCGGAGAGGGCGGCCATCACCGCCTCAAGGCCGTCGTGGTGGCCGATCTTTGAGAGGGCCTCCAGGGCGGCCATTCGGAGAACCGGCCGTTCCTCGTCGTTCCCCGCCAGTTCCGCCAGGAAGGACACGGCGGCGGCGGAACCCAGTTCCCCCAGGGCGGACACGATGTCCCGGCGGTTTTCATCATCAGGATTCCGGTCATAGTAATAATCGATCAGGTACTCCGCCGTATCCGAGGCGCCCTCCCCCTTTCCGGCCCGGCCCAGGGCCCGGAAGACGCTGTTCTTGAAGGGAGCCTCCCCGGTCTCCAGGAGGGCTTTCAGGGACCCCAGGGCCTCCCGGACGCCCAGCTTCCCCAGATAATCTATCGCGGCCAGCACCGTTTCCCGCGCCTCGTCATCCCAGTCTTCCACCGCCCGGAGGGCCCGTTCCTCCAGCCCCCCCTTGGCCCGGTCCCCAAAGAAGGTGAACAGCCCCGAGAGGATGCTCCGGTTCCCGGTGGCCGCCGCCAGAACCGTCAGTTCATCATCCAGGTAAAAGGCGTTTTCGTCTTTCAGGGTGCGGATGAGGACGGCGATCTCCGTTTCCGTGCCGTACCGGATCGTGTCAAGCCGCTGCTCCTCCAGGGATCGCGCCGGCGGCGTTTGGGCGGCCGGCGGTTCCACAGAGGGCGGTTCCACAGAGGGCGTTTCCGCAGAGGGCGTTTCCGCCGGCGGCGTTTGCGCCGCGGGGGCTTCCCGGGAAGGTTCTTCCGCCGCAGGCGCTTCCTGGGCAAAAAAGCGGGGCACGGCCCCCAGGAACAGGCATAACAGGACAAAAAGAAAGGGCCTCATGGGCTGCCTCCCTGATATTCCTTCAAGAAAGAAGCTTTAAACGGCAAGAAACGGTTTTCCGCAATGGCCGTCCGGGCTTCTTCCACCAGATTATTCAAAAAATACAGGTTATGGTAACTGGCCAGCATGGAACAGAGGATCTCCTGGGTCTTAAACAGGTGGCGGAGGTATGCCCGGCTGTATTCCCTGCATACCTTACAGCCGCAGGTCCTATCCACGGGCCCAAAATCCATCCGGTTTTCCGCCCGCTTCAGGTTAAAAGCCCCGGACCGGGTAAAGACATGGCCGTTTCTGCCGGTCCTGGTGGGAAAGACGCAGTCGAACATATCGATCCCCTGCCCGATGGCCTCCAGGATATATTCGGGGGTCCCGATGCCCATCACATACCGGGGCTTTTCCGGCGGGAGGAGGGAGGCGGTGTGGGCGAGGAATTCCTGAAAAACCTCCGCCGGTTCCCCCACGGAAAGCCCCCCGATGGCTATGCCGGGGGTATCGGCGGCGACGACCCCTTCGACGCTCCGCTCCCGCAGGTCCTTGAAAAAATTGCCCTGAACGATGGCAAAGAGTTTCCCCCCATAACCCTTCGCGGCCTCCGCTTCCCAGGCATCTTTTGCCCGGAGCAGCCATTTTTCGGTAAAGGCGAGGGCCGCTTCGGCGTCCCGGCGGCTTACCCCCCAGGGGGTGCACACATCGAGCTGCATCTGGATATCGCTGGCCAGGAGGGCCTGGATTTCCACCACCCCTTCGGGGGAGAGGAGGTGGTAGGAGCCGTCGATGTGGGACCGGAAGGCCGCCCCGGCTTCGCTTATTTTCCTGAAAGGGGCCAGGGAAAAGATCTGAAACCCCCCGGAATCGGTCAGGATGTTCCGGTCCCAGTTCATAAAGCCGTGGAGCCCTCCGGCGGCGGCGATCACCTCGGTGCCGGGCCGGAGGTAGAGGTGGTAGGTATTGGAGAGGATGATCTCAAACCCTATCTCCTCAAGGTCATCCCTGGTCAGGGCCTTAACGGTGCCGTTGGTTCCCACGGGCATGAACACCGGGGTCCGCACCCTGCCGTGGGGGAGGCGCATGAAGCCGGTCCGGGCCTTACAGTCCCGATCCCGCTGTTCCTGGATAAAAAAAGATCCCATCCTGTATCCTTATGTTTTCGCGAATCTCAGCAGGAAGATGCCTATCACAATAAACGCCGACACGGGAAACCATGCCCCGATGAGGGGGGGAATATACCCCAGCCGGGCCATCATCATCCCGATCATATCCATCACATAAAAAACCACCGCCGACATGAGGCTGGTCAAAAGGCTCATGAGCAGGATATTCTTCTTAAAACGCCCCCCCATGGAGAGGGAGAGGATGATCACCACAAAGCAGGCCAGGGGAAAAGAAAAGCGGTGGTAATACTCCGCCTGGGCGCTGGTAAAGGGAAGCCCCGCCCGCTTGAGGTCTTCGACCAGCAGCCCCGCCTCCCAGGCGGAAAGGGATTCCACCTCGCTGGCGTTCCGCTTGAAGGTATTCGGCTCTTCCCGGTATGAAGCGATCCCCGACAGGGGCCTTACCCGCAGGAGCCGCTCCCCCTCCCCCTCCTCCCAGGTATAGATCAGGGCATTGTTCAAAACCCAGTATTCCCCGTTCCAGGACGCCAGGGGGGAGCGGATGAGGGCGAGGAATTCGCCCTCGGCGGTCTTTTCGATGATGCTGAGGCCGTTCAAACTCACCGTATTATCGTCAAAATAATCCACCGCATAGATTATTTCTCCCCCCCGGGACTTGATCACGATATCGGAATTACTCCCCCGGACTTCCTGCCGGAGCAGGGTACGGCTCAGATCGGTCTTGATCTTCAAGGTGGGAATTACCACCTGATCGTCGAAAAAAAATGAAAAAAAGGAGGCGCCAATCCCGATAATCAGCAGGGGACGGGCAAAACGGCTGAAGGGGATCCCCGATGAAAACACCGCGGTAAGCTCGTTTCTCCCGTAAAGATCCCCCAGGGTATAGGCGGCGGCAAAAAGCAGGGAGAGGGGCTGGGCCCAGGAAACGCTTTTGGGGAGGTAGTAGAGGTAGACCCGCAAAATTTCCCGAAAGGGCACCTCGTAATTCAGGAAACGCCAGAGATTGGCGAACAGATCGATCAGGGAAATGAGGAACATGAACATGAAGAGGGCAATACAGAGGACCGGCAGGAACTGCCGCACCAGATACCGATCCAGGATCATCGCCGCACCCTGATGATGGTCATGATAAGGCCAATGGAGACCGCTAAGATATTGGGAAACCACATGCTCCAGAAGGGGGAATATCCCAGCCGTATCCCCAGGGTCTGTCCCCCCAGGAGCAGGGCCCAATAGAACACCGACACGATAAGCCCGAAGAAAAAGCCCACGGTCTGCCCGCTCTTCTTTGCCAGGAGGCCCAGGGAAACCGCAAGAAACACAAAGGAAAGGGCCCCGAAGGGGATCGAGAACTTCTTGTAAAATTCAAGCCGGTACAAGGACAGGGTCATGTTTTTTTTAAGGAATTCCGCCGCCGCCGCTTCCCGGACATAATTGGAAAAGATATTCTGCCGCCGGTTCCATTCGTCCCGCCGGGGTCCGTTCCGCAGGGCCGATTCCAGGGACAGGGCGTATTCCAGGGTCTTGGTATAGCCCTCGTCAAGTTTGACCCTGAGATCCACTTGCTGTTTGCGGATCTCCCGGGCCACATCCCGGGAACTCATCTCCCGGGGCCCGATGGAGGTAACGGCCTGGATAAAATCATCCTGGGGTATCAGATACCGGAGAAAGCTGGTGGAGGCGTAGTCGTAATCCCTGCGGGCCTGCTCCTTGGAGGACTGGACAAAGGCGTCGGTCAGATCCAGGGTCAGCCCCTCCCGCCCGCCGTCCCGTAACTCCGCGTTCCGGGCCATGATGATCCGCCGTTCCCCGTCGCCGGTTTTATCCAGGATCAGGATATCGTCAATGGCGTTTTTCGAGACATTTCCGGTAACCACCACCGTATCCTTATACCGCTTCACCGAATTGGACTCCAGTTCCAGGGCGGGGGTTGAAACGAGAATCTGCCGGTAGAGGCGGGTGAACTGCACCGTCCCCGCGGGGAGGAGGATGTCGTTGGTAATAAAGGACATAACGGAGATGAGGGTCCCGATGACCACCGCGGGGAGAAAGATGTTCCCGTAGGAAAGGCCCGATGAGAGCATCACCAGGATCTCGTTGTCCGAGGTGAGCCGCCCGATGGTCATCAGGGTTCCCACCAGGGACGCAAAGGGCGCGGCCAGGGAAACCACCGAGGGGAGGGAGTAGAGGACCAACAGGGCCACCTGGAAAAAGGGAACCCGCTTGCTTAAAATATCCTGGGCCAGCAGGAGGAGTTGGTTGACAAAGAAAATAAAAAAGAAAAAAAGAAAGGCGACGATAAAAGACATGAGGGCTTCAAAGAAAACACTGCCAAAGACGATCCGGGATATGGAACGTTTGTTTTCCAGGGCTTTCATCTTCATATCCCGGTAGAACCGAATCCGCCGCCGCCCCTTTCCGTGGACGACAGGGATTCAACCTCCTCCATGAGGGCCCGCACAACCGGGGCAACCACCAGTTGGGCGATCCGGTCCCCGTCTTTGACGACAAAGGCCTCATCTCCCAGGTTGACGAGGATGATCCCCACCTCCCCCCGGTAATCCGAGTCGATGGTCCCCGGGGTATTTAAGAGGGTAAGGCCGTGGCGGAGGGCCAGCCCCGAACGGGGCCGGACCTGGACCTCATAGCCCGGGGGGATTTCCATCACCAGCCCGGTAGGAACCAGCGCCCTCCCCCCGGGGGGAATGCGCAGTTCCTCCTCAAGCCGGGCCCGGACATCCGCCCCCGCGGATCCGGCCGTCTCGTATTGGGGCAGTCTGGCCTTGGGATCCCGTTTGGCGATCCTGATAACCGGATGAAACCCTTGATTTTTCATTGTCCCCTCCCACTATACGGCGCGATACGTCCTTAGCGGTTTCTCGGCGGCCTTCCTCCCCCCCGGCCGGAGGGCTCCTCCCCGGAGGGCTCCACGGCGTCAATATAGGACAGGTTGAGCCGGCCCATCCGGTCGATCTCCAGGAGCTTCACCGGAATATTCTGCCCTTCCTTCAGAATATCCGTCACCTGGGCTATCCGCTGGTGGGACAGCTTGGAAATATGCACCAGCCCCTCCTTCCCCGGAAGGATCTCCACAAAAGCGCCGAATTCCATGATCCGTTTGACCGTCCCGTGGTAGATCCGCCCCACCTCGGGGTCCGACACGATCCCCATAACCGCCGTCCTGGCATCCTCGGCGTCCTTGGAATTCTTCCCGTAAATCGTAACGGTTCCGTCGTTATCCGTATTGATGCTGACCCGGTACTGTTCACAGAGGGCCTTGACGTTCTTGCCCCCCGGGCCTATCAGGGCGCCGATCTTGTCCACGTCGATGGTCATGCTCACGATCTTGGGGGCAAATTCGCTGATGTCCGCCGAAGGTTTGTTGATGGTCCGGTTCATGATCGACAGGATATGAAGCCGCCCCCGCTTGGCCTGATCCAGGGCCTTCCGCATCACCTCGGTGCTGACCCCGGCGATCTTGATGTCCATCTGGAACCCGGTGATCCCGTCTTCGGTCCCCGCCACCTTAAAATCCATATCCCCCAGATGATCCTCTTCCCCCAGAATATCGGAAAGCACCGCATACCGGTCCCCGGGCCCGCCCCGGCCTTCGGTGATCAGCCCCATGGCGATCCCCGCCACGGGCTTCTTCATGGGGACCCCCGCATGGAGCATCGCCAGGGTGCCCCCGCAGACCGAGGCCATGGAGGAGGAGCCGTTGGACTCCATAATCTCCGATACCACCCGGACGGTATAGGGAAACTGATCCTTGGTGGGCACCATTGCCGCCAGGGAACGGCGGGCCAGGTTCCCGTGGCCGATTTCCCGGCGGCCCGTCCCCATCCGGCCCACCTCCCCCACCGAATAGGGGGGGAAATTGTAGTGGAGGAGGAAATTTTCCCGCTTATCCCCCTCAATATCGTCGAAGATCTGTTCGTCAAAGACGGTCCCCAGGGTGGCAACCACCAGGGCCTGGGTTTCCCCCCGGGTAAAGAGGGCCGACCCGTGGGTCCGGGGAAGGATCCCCACCTCGCAGGTGATCTCCCGGATATCCTCGGTCCCCCGGCCGTCTACCCGGAGCCCCTTATTCAGGATGGCGGAACGGAGAATCTCGTACTCCAGGTCCTCAAAGAGGGCGTCGAAGAGTTTCCGCTGGATCTCGTCCTCCAACTGCCCGGCATAGCGGGAGGCCAGGTCTTCCTTGACCTTACGGATAGCGGCGGCCCGTTCCATTTTCCCCTTGAGAAAACAGGCGGCCTCCAGCAGGGGATAGGCGGCCTGCTTGAGGGCCTCCCCGTTTTCCAGGACAAAGCTGGTCTCCGCCAGGGGAAGCTTTTCCTTCCCCGCCAATTCCCGCAGCTTATCCTGGAGGGTACAGAGTTCCGTGATAACCGAGCGGGCCTTTTCCAGGGCGGCGATCATGGTCTCCTCATCGACCTCCGAGGCGCCCCCCTCCACCATGGTGATCCCCTCCCTGGTGCCGGCCACCACGATCTCCAGCGTGGATTTTTCGATCTCATCGTAGGTGGGATTGACCAGCAGTTCCCCCTCCAGGGAACAGATCCGCACCGCCGCAATGGGGCCGTTGAAGGGGATATCCGAGAGGTGGACCGCCGCGGAGGACGCGATGATCGCCAGAATATCCGGGGGATTGACCTGATCGGTGGAGATCGTGGTGGGCACCACCTGGATCTCCCGGCCGAAACGCTTCTCGAAGAGGGGCCGCATGGGCCGGTCGATGAGCCGGGAAACCAGAATTTCCTTGTCCTTGGGACGGGTCTCCCGTTTGATAAAGCCCCCGGGGATCTTCCCGGCGGCATAGTACTTTTCGTTGTAGTCCACCGTCAGGGGGACATAGTCCAGCCCCTCCACGGCGCTTGAGGATGAACACACGGTGGCAATCACCACCGAACCCGCATATTGGGCGAATACAGCGCCGTTGGCCTGTTTCGCGATCCTTCCGGTTTCAAGGATCAATTCCTTGCCGGAAATTTGCAATGATACTCTTTGAATCATACTTTCCTATCCATCATAAAAATTAAAAACATAACGAAGAAAAATCGGGGATAACCTGCCCCTTCCTTATAAAAAAACCCGGCTCCGGCCTCACGTTTTCCATTCCGGCCGGTTCCGGGCAGTCCGAGGAGCCGCTGAACCTTGACGAATTCCCGCATAAACCGCGCCGCCGCGCCGCTTCCACGCAGGGATTCCGATTATCGGGGCTCCTGACGGTACAAAACCGCGCCGGCTCTGTATCCGCTACTTGCGGAGCCCTAATTCCTTGATCAGCGACCGGTACTTCTCAAGGTCCGTCCGCTGTATGTACTTGAGCATACGCCGCCTTTTTCCAACCAGGATAAGCAAACCCCGCTGACCGGACTTATCCTTCTTGAACTGTTTGCAATGCTCCGTAAGCTGGCTTATCCTTTTCGTCAGCAGGGCAACCTGGACCTCCGATGCGCCGGTATCCTTTTCATTTTTACCGAACTGGGTAATGACGGATGTTACGTCTTCCTTGTTTAATGCCATATATATATTCTCCTTGGGAACCCTTTCATAGGACGCCGCAGCCTTCCGGGGAAAGCCCGAACGCCCGGACCGCTTCACCGCGCGGCCCCATCAATATGCAAAAATTCAATCCGCCCCGCCCCGCCGGGAACGGGAACCAACACCCCCGCTTCCTCAACCAGGACTTCCGCCTCAATGTCCCCGGAGCCGTCTTCCCCCCGGAGGACGGCCGCATACCGCCCCGGGGGGGGAATAATCCGGGAATGGGAACGGGTATCGTAAAACACCCCCCCCTCCCGGGGGCGGGCGTCTAAACCGGCCACATCCAGTTCCACCCTCCGTCCCAGCAGGGCCGCGGCCGTATCGAGCTCTCCCCGGGAAATCGCGGCCCTGATCCGGCTGGAACTGACCGGCAGATCCCCCTCCGCCACCGGGGGAACCACCTCGGTCCTGATCCCGGCCCGCCGGTTCAACTCCTTGAAGCGCAGGGCATCCGTGTCAAGGTTATGGCCGCAGTGAAAATTGCTGCCAATAACCGCATAGGCCGGATTTCCCCGTTCCCGCAGGGCGTCAATAAATTCCCTACCGCTTAGTTTACTGAAATTTGCGGAAAAGTCAATGAGGATAACCAGCTTTACCCCAAGCTCTTCAAAAATACGCATCTTCCGCCGGGGGCTGACGATATCCCCCCGGTACGTTTCGGGACGCAGCACCTGTTTGGGGTTCTGCTTAAAGGTAACCACCGCGGGGATACAGGCGGGGGCCTCCCGGACGATTCTCCCGATCAGGGCCTGGTGCCCCCGGTGGACCCCGTCGAAGACCCCGACGGTGAGGGCGGTCTTTTCCCCGCCGATCCCGCCTGCGGGGGCGGCCATGAAACGGGACCACTCACACACCCGCATAGACATACCCGTAGGACCAGGGGCCGCCCGGCTTTTGCTCGATGATCCCCAGGAAGTCTGCTCCCCGGCCTGCTCCCCGGGACCGGAAAAGGCCCGCCGCACAGGTCCCCGCTTCATCCGGGGCCCGCTCCGGGGGCACGAAGGCCCCCTCCCGGATAAGGGCGCCCAGGGGGGCCCCCCGGAGCATCCTCCCGGCAACGGCGTCGTCCACCAGGACCCGGGGGATTCCCAGGGCTTCCAGGGCCGCGGCGTCGACGGGCCGCAGGGCGGAGCGGAGGGCGGCCTCCCAGGCCGCTCCGGGGGGATCCCCGGCGGCGGGGGGGGGAAGCTCCGGGGCCTCGGAGAGCCGGAAGCCCGCCACGGCGGTCCGCGTCAGGGCCTGAAGGAAACCCCGGGACCCCGCCGCCAGGGCCAGGTCCCGGGCCAGGGAACGGACATAGACGCCCTTGGAGCAGCGCAGCTCCAGCTCGGCCAGGGGAGGCGCATAGGAACACAGCTCCAGTTCGTAGATCGTCACGGGCCGCTTGTGCATCTCCGGCGCCGCGCCGGACCGGGCTAGCTCGTAGGCCCGCCGGCCGTTTATATGGATCGCCGAATAGGCCGGGGGCGCCTGCATGATGTCCCCCCGGAACTGTTCCAGCGCCTCCTCCAGCGCCTCCCGGCCGGGGGGCTCCGCGGTCGCGACCGGCCTCCCCTCCCCGTCCAGGGTGTCGGTTTCCACGCCGAAGCGGATGGTCCCCCGGTAGCGCTTGTCGCAACGATCAAACCAGGGGCTCAGTTTCAAAGCCCAGCCGGCCAGGACCACCAGGAGGCCCGAGGCAAATTTGTCCAGCGTGCCGGTGTGCCCCGCCTTGCGCGTGGCAAGCGCCTTTTTTACCGGGTTAAGGGATTCAAAGGAGGTGAAGCCCGGACTCTTGTTCAAGAGCAGGACGCCGGCAGCCTCATTCGGCGTCATGGGAGAGGCCCTCAATTTTTTGCACCATATCAAAGCCTTCCCGTATGCCCCGGTCCTCGTGGAACCGGAGCTTGGGGGTTTGGCGGATCCGCATGGCCTTGGCAAGCTGGGATTGGATGAAACCCGCGGCGCTCTGCAGCCCCTCCAGGCCCGCGGCGAGACCCGCGGATTTATAGCTGGAAACATAGCAATCGGCGTAGGAGAAATCCCGGGACACCGTCACCCTCGTTATGGTAAGAAAGGGATCGACCCGGGGATCCTTCACCTTCCCTTCCACAATAAGGGCGCCGATTTTTTCCTGGATAAGCCGCCCTACCCGCTCCGTTCGATATTTAGACATGGCAACAAAAACTCTCTAACTTGAGGCTCTTCCAAAACTTCAGTTTTGGAAGAGCAACCTTAGATTTAAGGGAAAAAGCGGGCTTTAGACCGCTTTTTCTAAGAGCCTGTGGAAAAACCATAGGGTTTTGGAACAGGCTCGCTTGTCGCCAATCGCCGCGCCACTTCCACCATCTCGAAGACCTCGAACTGGTCCCCCGCCTGGATATTGTCGAAGCCCTCAAGGCCTATGCCGCATTCGTAGCCCGCCGCGACTTCCCGGGCGTCGTCCTTGAAACGGCGCAGGGACGCTATTTTGCCGGTGTGGATGACGATCTCGTCCCGAATGACATTGACGCTGGCGCTCCGCTTGACCGCGCCGGTCAGCACATAACAGCCCGCGACGGCCCCCACCTTGGGCACCTTGAAGACCTCCCGCACCTCCACCGAAGCGATGATCTGCTCCTTGGTGTCCGGCTTGAGCATCCCCTCCATGGCCTGCTGGATCTCCTCCACCGCCTTGTAGATGACATTGTAGCGCCGTATGTCGACCTTTTCCTGATCCGCC
>JAITRV010000102.1 GCA_031288215.1 Spirochaetaceae bacterium
TCCCGGCAGGCGAAGATCTTTACCAGGGAAGAAATTCTGGACGCCATAAAAGGGGAGGGCTTTGACCGTTCCGTGGACAGCCACATAAAAAAACTCCGGGCAAAACTCGAAGACGATCCTAAAACGCCGAAGTACATCATCACTGTTTATGGCATGGGATACCGCCTAGGGGAGGCCCCATGACTATCAGCCTGCAAAACCGCTTGGCCCTTACATACGCAATCTTTATCAGCCTGGCCCTGGGGGTATTAACCCTGGTGATAAATATTTTTACCGGCCGTATTTTCGCCGCGCTCATCAAGGAAAATATCGCCGGCAAAAGCGAGGAAATCGTCAGGGACATTGAGGATCAGTACAATCCCCTCAGCCGCGGTTTTAACGCCTTTTCCATAGAGGCCATGGGGATGAACTTTGTCCACGAGGGATATATCGTAAGCGTGGAAGACGGGGACGGCAATCCAATCTGGGACGCCCGTTCCTGCGATATGCGGCAATGCATGGACGTGATAAACGCCATAACCGGCCGTATGGAGGGAAGGTTCAGCCTGAAGGGGGCGTTCCAAAAAGAACGGTACCCCCTGGTGTATTCGGGCGGGACCGTAGGAACGGTGATTATCGAAACCTACGGCCCCTATTTTTACAGCGAGACGGAAACAAAATTCTTAAACTCCGTCAACAGACTCCTCCTCATAGCGGGGGTTGTGCTGACCCTCATTAGTATTTCTATTTCCATAGCCCTCTCCCGGGCCATAGCCCGGCCCATAAAAAAAGCGGGGGAGGCCGCCCGGCGCATAGCCCGGGCCCCCTGGGGGGACGGCGGAAGGAGGCCCGTCAGAATACCGGACAGGTACAGAACACGGGAGCTGGCGGAGCTCTCCCGGTCGATCAACGAACTGGCGGCGGAACTGGAGGAGGCGGAACGCCGCCAAAAGCAGCTAAGCTCCGATATAGCCCATGAACTGCGGACCCCCCTTACCTGCCTGCAGGGAGACATCGAAGCCATGATCGACGGGGTGTACAAACCGGACAGGGAACGCCTGGAAAGCTGCCATGAGGAAATCCTGCGCCTTGCCGGGCTGGTGCGGGATCTGAACACCCTGGCCGGCCTGGAGTGGGAAGCCGTCAAACTTAATAAAACCCATTTCGATCTTGCCCGGCTGCTGCAAACCACGGCGGAACAGTTCAGGACCGCCGCCGCCGAAAAGGGAATCAAAGTAAAACTAAAGCTCCGGGAGAGTCCGGTTAACGCCGACTACGACCGGCTTAAACAGGTGTTTATCAATCTCCTTTCCAACGCGGTAAAGTACACCGGCCAGGGCAGCATTACTATCAGCGTAGAGGAATACGGGGGAAGCCTCCCCCCCGCTCCAGCCTTGCCGCGTGATGCGCGGAGTTTTGCCGGACAGACGGTAGAATTACTACAGCCGGTGGTATTACCCGGCAAAACTCCTAAAAAATCCGGCGCCCCGGGCGGCAAGTCTTCCGCTTCCCCCTCTGCGGGGGGCCCGCCCCCCGCAACGCCCCCCTCCGCCCATTGGGAAATTTCCATCGCCGATACCGGCATCGGCATACCGGAGGCCGATCTTCCCCATATCTTTGAACGGCTTTACCGTTCCGATAAATCCCGGAGCCGCGGCACCGGCGGGGCGGGAATCGGCCTTGCCATAGCCGCGGCCATTATCCGCGCCCACGGCGGAAGGATCAGCGCGGCAAGCCGGGCGGAAGGTCGCTTCGGTGAAGACTGCGGCGGGCTCCGTGAAACCGGGACTTCCAGGGGAACCGTGTTCAGGGTAATCTTGTAGTAAGGTATGCCCTCACAGATTCTGCATACCCTCTTTGGGGAAGACGTCATTACCGCGATATATCAATCCCTGGCCCCCCGCTTCGGCCCCGTGGCGGATAGGGCCCTGGAGAAGATCCGGGGGAGCTGCCGGAACGCCTTTGCCCTGGGCTGCCAGGGGCCGGATATTTTTTACCACAGCCAGGGAAGACGCCCCGTGGGCCTCGAATACGGGACCCTGCTGCACCGCCGGGGGGCGGGGGCCTTTACCGCGGAGCTTCTCAAAATGGGACTCCCCGGCCCGGAGGAGGGTCTCCGGCGGGAAAGGGAAATCAACGCCCTGGGGGCCTATGCCCTGGGTTTCATGACCCACGCCATCCTGGACCGGGCGGCCCACCCCTATATCATCTACAAGTCCCGGTATCACGTCTTTTTTGAAAGGATCATCGATGTGCTGATGCTCCGGGAGCTGAGGGAGAAGGAGGCCGCCTCCTGGGATCAGGAGGCCATTCTGGCGCGGATCTGCGAGGAACCCCCCGTGGGGCTCAAGGAGCTTTTGGCCCGGGCCCTGATCCTGGCTTTTCCCGAACGGGCGGGCAGGGACGGAAAACTTATGGCCCGGATAGACAACACCTTTGCCGACTGCGCCCGTTTTTACCGGCTTACCAGCCCCCGACGGACATCCCTGGGCGGCGGGGTTGTCGAGCGGCGCGTTCTGGAACTGTTATACCCGGAAAAGCTGGAGGAGGATATTGATTTTCTCAACCTGAAAAAAGAACCCTGGTACTACCCCGCGGGGAACAGCGGGGAGAATTACCGGTCTTTCCCGGAACTCTACGCCGGGGCGGTTGCCCGGGCGGCATCTGTTATTACCCCGGTGATCGCCGGGTACCTGGAAACGGGGATCTTCCCCATCGGGGAGGCGGCCCGGGCCATCGGCAACGGGGGGCTTTCCATCCAGGATGATGAGGGCAGACCCTGCGCCCCCACCCGTTCCGCCCCCCTGCCCCTGGACCGGACGCTACGGCGTCAGGAGGAACTGCGGGGCGCGTTCCCCAAAGGGGCATTATGAAAGGAAGATGAGCTTGTTCCAAAATCAACCGGGTTTTGGAACAAGCTCAAGTTACTTTTTGCGCGGTTTCCCGGGGGCCCGTTTCCCGGAGGTCCTCAAGCCGGCCCTTATCTTCCATGATTATTCTGCCTTCCAATTCGCCGCCCCGCAGGGTTAGCTTTCCCGCATCGGAGATAAAGATGCCCACGGTCTTCGCGGCTTTGTCCGGGGCTCCGGCCTCCGTATCTGCGTCCGTGGGTTCCCCTTCCCCGGAACCTTCCGCGAGCCCTGTGTTTTTGCCGCCCCGCTCGTCAACAACGCTCAGAACGACTCCGCCGCGCATAAGGGCCGTACCCTCTATGGCAAGGGCGTTTCCCAGCTTGAGGGCATCGTTATAGGCGATAAGGCCGCCTTCCATGGTAAAGGAAGATCGGGCTATGATATTGATCCCCCCGCCGTTACCGGCGGTAAAATTGTCCAGTAAAAAGCCGCCCCTCATCGTAAAATCGGCCCGCTCTCCGGCCGTCTGAACGCCGCCCCCGCCCAGGCGGGCAACATTGTTGCTGATGACGCAGTCCTGCTGTAAAGAGGCAATGGAGCCTTCGGAGTACACCCCGCCGCCCCAGTTTATGGCGCCGTTTTTCCGTATCTTCCCCTTTTCAAAGTAAAAGATCCCCCCCTGTTCCACAAAAACGCCGCCCCCGGAGCCCGCGCTGGAATCGTCCATTTGAACGGCGATGGCGCGGTTATTGACGATCTCCCCGCCTTCCATCCTGAAACTGGTACCCCTGCTGACGTAGACTCCCCCGCCCCTGCCAAGGGGAATGGGTATGCCCCCCAGCAGCATGGTGTTTTCCGTGCCGCTTATATTTCCGTCGATGCATCCCCCGGTCATTTCAAATTTCGAGCCGATGCCCACGAAAACGCCGCCCCCGCATAGATGGGCGGTATTACCGGAAATGGTCCCCCCGCTCATCGTGAATGTTCCCCCCTCGTCGGGGAATACCCCTCCGCCGTGCATCAAGGTGGTATTTCCCCTGATAAGGCCGCCCTCCATGACGAATTCGCTGTCCTTGCCCACGTACACACCACCGCCCATGCCGAGGCCGGAATCGTTGCCGGATATTTCGCCGCCCCGCATGACCAGGGTGGCGTTCTCCAGGGTAACCCCCGATCCGCCCGATCCGCGGACAAGGCCGCCGCAAAGGACGATGTCATTTTCAAGGTACAGGATGTTGCCGTCTGAAACGTAGATGACCCGTTTGTTCAGCCCCGCCGCGTTGAGTCTTCCGGGACTTTCGGGGCTTTCCCCCCGCAGGGAAATCGCGGGCAGGCCTCTTCCCGTTATGTCGATCATGGCGCTGTGGGCCGCTATCTCCGTAATGGACCCGTGGATAACAAACGTGGCCGCCCTGCAGGATTTCCACCGTACCTTGTCCAGGGCGGCGGCCACACTCCATAGGGGCCCTTCAAGGCTCCCCTCATTCGTGTCGTCGCCGTTCTCCGATATGTGGAGGGTAATTTCCCTTTCGCTCACTTAATAACCGCCTGGTCGTAGCCATCGGGGGGCAGGTATCCCAGAAGCCTGATACAGGTAGCGGCGATGGAACTGATCCCCAGGCCCTCGTTCAGGGGCCCTCCGGCATCACCGGGGGCGGCGGGGTACTCTCCCTGGCAGCGGGGATCGTAGATGACGCAGGGCACGGGGTTCAGGCTGTGGCTGGTCTTGGCCTTGGGGCTGCCGTCTTTTTTCAACGCCACGGCCCCGGTTTTTTTGTCGTGCTCGTACATGTCGTCGCTGTTGCCGTGGTCCGCGGTGATCAGCATGATCCCCCCGGCCTCGTCCACCGCCTTGCGGAGCCTGCCAAGCTGGATGTCCATGGCCTCCATGGAACAGACCACCGCCTGGTACACCCCGGTATGGCCTACCATGTCCCCGTTGGGGTAGTTAAGCCGGATAAAGTCGTAGTTCCCGGAGCCGATGGCCTCGATCACCTTGTCGCTGATCTCCGCGCACTTCATCCAGGGCCGCTGCTCAAAGGGAATGATATCGCTTTTGATCTCCATGTAGGTTTCCAGCTTGTCGCTAAACTTGCCGGTCCGGTTTCCGTTAAAGAAGTAGGTTACATGGCCGTACTTTTGGGTTTCCGAGATCGCCAGGCTGCGGACCCCCGTGGCCGCCAGGTATTCCCCCATGGTCCGGTCGATGGAGGGGGGGCTGACCAGGTAACGGCGGGGCACGTGGAGGTCTCCATCGTACTCCATCATCCCCGCGTAGCAGACCTTTGGCCGCCGCACCCGGTCGAACTTGGTAAAGCCGTCTTCCTCAAAGGCGGCGGTGATCTCCAGGGCCCGGTCCCCCCGGAAGTTAAAGTACACCACCGAATCCCCGTCCTCGATAGTACCGATGGGCTTGCCCTCCGCGCCGTCTTCCACCACCACAAATTCCTTCAGGTCCTGATCGATGATCCCGGGTATCTCCCGGCGGTAGGTCTCCACCGCCTCCCGGGCGCTGGTAAAGCGCCGGGCCTCCCCCAGGACGTGGGTCTTCCAGCC
>JAITRV010000108.1 GCA_031288215.1 Spirochaetaceae bacterium
GACAAGGTGATGATAGTGGAAATCAAGACCAAGCCCGACATAAACGATATAAACGATCACCTGGATCGGATGAAGAAACTGCGCATCTACGCCGATTTACACCAGGACCGGCGCGGTTACCTGGGCGCCATGGCCGGCGTGGCCTTTGACGAGAGCGTAAAAAACTACGCCCTCAAAAACGGCTTTTATGTTCTGGAGCCCTCAGGAGAAACCTTCACCATCACCGAACCCAAAGCCCGGGGCTATACCCCCCAGGAATGGTAAAAAAAGTAACAAATAGCAGGCAACAAGAACGACTCATCTCTCCTACCTTGTTACGTGTTCTTTGTTAGTTAGTTCTCACTCCTGACTGCTCCCTCCGTATCCGGCTCATCTTTCTTTGTGCTCTGCTCCTTGTTTTTCGTTCTTTGTCAAATAGGGTCGGGCGGAGGCCGCACTGAACAGAAAGGTAGACATATTGTGGAGCAGGGCGGAACTGCCGGCGCTGATGATGCCCCCCAGGGAGAGGAGGAGCAGGGCGCTGTTGGTCACGAGGATATGCCGGTAATTGGCGGAGATCCGGGAGATGAGGAGGCGGCCTAAGCGGACTACCCTGACCAGGCTGTGGAGGTCCGGGGAGAGGAGGACCACGTCGGCCACCTCCCGGGCCAGATCGCAGCCGTTGATCATGGCGACCCCCGCATCCGCCGCGGCCAGGGCAGGGGAATCGTTTATCCCATCCCCTACCATGATGACGGCGCTTCCCCCTTCCTGATAGCGCCGCACCAACTCGCTTTTCTCCTGGGGAAGCACCTCGGCGTAGTATTCGGTGATCCCCAGCTCCCCGGCAATCCGCCGGGCCGCCGCCTCGTTGTCCCCGGTGATCATCACGATCCGGCTGATGCCCAGCGCCTTGAGCCGGGCGATGACTTCCGCCGCCTCCGGACGGGGGGGATCGCTGAAGCAGATAACGCCCAGGAGTTTCCCTTCCCGGGCAAGGTATATGGCGGAAAGGCCCTGGGTTTCCCGTTCGATCAGGGCCTTTTCCTCCTCCCTGAGGGCGGTTTTTTCATCCTCAAAGACAAAGTGATAACTCCCCAGGACCACCCGGGCCCCGGCGTAAGAGGCCGCCACGCCGTGGGCCACCACATATTCCAGTTCGCTGTGGTCCTCCCGGTGGATAAGGCCTTCCTTTTCCGCCTGGCGGACCACCGCGGCGGCCACTCCGTGGGGAAAATGCTCCTCCAAACAGGCGGCCATGCTCAACACCTGCTCCGCTTTCATACCCGGAAGGGGCACCACCTTGGCGATCACCGGTTTGGCCTCCGTCAGGGTCCCGGTCTTGTCGAAGATCACCGTATCCGCGGCGGCAATGGCCTCAAGGAACTTGCCTCCTTTGACGAAAATCCGCGCCTGGGCCGCCTCCCTCATGGCGGAAAGGACGGCGATGGGCATGGACAGCTTGATGGCGCAGGAATAGTCGACCATCAACAGGGCCGCGGCCTTGGCGGCCTTGCCGGTCAGGGCCCAAATCAGGGCGGCGGCGGCAAAGCTGAAGGGCACAATAGAGTCCGCCAGCTTTTCCGCCCGGCTTTGAAGCAGGGATTTGAGGGACTCCGACTCGTCGATGATGGTGATGATCTTCCCTATCCGGGACTCGTCCGCGAGGCTTGTCACGGTGATGACCAGTTCCCCCTCCTCAACGACGGTGCCCGCATAGACGGCGTTCCCCTTCCGCTTGGCCACCGGCAGGGGCTCCCCGGTAAGGGATGCCTGGCAGACCATGGCCTCCCCCTGGAACACCTCGCCGTCCAGGGGTATCATGCCCCCCCGGCGGAGGACGATCCGGTCCCCCGGGATGATCCGGCCGAGGGGGACCTGTTCGTCCCCTGCTTCCGTTCTTTTCCATGCCGAATCGATATTCAGGGAAAGGGAACTCGCCAGGACCGCCTTTGATTTCTTATGGGTATACTCCTCCAGGATTTCCCCCAGGGAAAGCATAAACATGATCGAAGAAGCGGTATCCCCTTGGCCCTGGGCGAGGGACACGGAAACCGCCGCGGCGTCCAGGACATCCACGTTCAGCCGGCCCCGCAGCAGGGAGCCCAGCCCTTTTTTGACCCGGGCGGCGGCGCGGCACGCGGTATACAGTGCCCGCAACGGCGGGGGCAGGAGGTACCGGGTGACCACGCGCCGGCCGATGACGAAGAGGAGGCGGTTGCGGAACTCAATATCCGCCTCATGGGCCTCGGCCCCCGCCGCCGCCGGCAGGGCGGCCGCATCCACGGCGCCAAGACAGTCCAGGATGGCCGCTTTGCGGGCCGGATCAAAGGTGAAAAGGACGCTGCCGGTGGTACAGGAAACCCGGACGCTTTCCACCCCCTCCCGGGACCGCAGAAAGGCCTCCGGAGCGGCGGCCCGCTCCGCGGTAAAGGCATAACGGCCGCAATTCACCCGGATGCGGCGGGACAATTCGTGAACGATTCGATAGGTCATGTGAGGGCCTAGCGGGCTTCCTGCACCCCGGGCTGTTCCCTGGCTTCGGCGCAGATATCTTCCGCCTCTTCCTTGATGCCGTCCAGGGTTGTTTTTGCGTCGTCCCGGAGCTTAATCCCGCAGGCCACGGCCTTGACGACGGCCTTCCGCAGTTTTTTGCTTTTATAGGCATTATACCCCAGGATAGACGCGGCTACCCCGATGCCGAAACCAATCACATATTTGTTTTTGAAAAATGCGGATACCTTGTCCATGATGCAAACTCCTGTAAAACCCGTACTATCCGCCGCCCCGGATTATTATAAGGGGTTTTTGAAAAATATGCAACGGTCAGGAGGCCTCACAAAATTGGTTCATGCTCCGGGGAGGCTCATCCTGCGGAAGGGGAGACCGTATTGACAAAACAGGCGGTCCATACGAGCGTGAGGTCATGACCGTCGCTGCCGTCATCGCCGGCTTCGCCTTGCTGGGGGCCCTGATCTTTGTCCCGGTGATTTTCCGTATCAACGTCTCTCCGGGGAACTGCGGCTTCTTCACGGTTCATTATGCCCTTTTTCCCCTTTATGGGTCGTCCCTCCTCCGGGCGCTGCGGAGGTACGGCCCGGTCTTGCGGAGCAGCCGGCGCTTTCTGCGGTGCCGGCGCTTCCGTCTGCGGCTGCGTTTCTCCGGGGGGGACGCGGCGGAAACGGCCCTCCTCCACGGCTGGCTTTGCGGGGTCCTCGCCGCCCTCTCCCCTCTGGCGGCGCCCTGCAAGCCGGACATAGCCCTGGAGAGCGCCTTTTCCTCCCCGGCGGAACTGGCGGTGGAGGGGGATATCGCCTTCCACCTGCCCGTGCCGGTCCTGCTCTTTGGCCCCCTGGTCCGCCGGATCAGCCCCCGCCGTGTCCGGAATGCGGCGAAGCAGGGCGCCTCATAGGAAAAAGCGCCTCGTAATTTCTCGTATTTTTCACAATTTTTTATGGAGGAAAGATGTTCGACCCCAATCAGTTTAAGGAAACGGTGCTGGAAAGCATAAAAAGCCTGGTGGACGCCAATGTGGTGATAGGCGAGGCCATCGTGGCAGGCGCCATCACCATCATCCCCGTCTTCAAAGCCTCCATCGGGCTCATCTCCGCCGGCGGCTCCCCGGCGGAAAGCCCCCTGGGCGGCGGCGGGGCGGGGGTTTCCGTGACCCCCGTTACCTTCATCGTCATCGAGAAGGACTCGGTCCGAATCCTCTCCGCGGGAGACAGTTCCCCCCTGGAACGGCTGGTGGACGCGGCCCCTGCCCTGATCGACAAACTGACGGATATAACAAAAAACAAGTAACAAAGAGCAAACCAAGAGGGTTCGCTTTACTCTCTGCTCCCTGCTCCCTGCTCCCTGCTACTTGTACTTGTTATTTGGCGGATGGTGAGTTCCACCGCCTGTTTCAGTTCCCCCACCGAGGGACGGTTGAGGATCACCAGGCGGAAAATGGCGGATTCGATGAGGCCGTAGAGGAGGTCGTCGGCGGTCCGGACGTTGACCGGGACGATTTCCCCGGCCCGGATGCCCTCGATCACCATGGTGGCGATGATGTGGCGCAGTCTGAGGGTGCGCCGGCGGACCCGGACTTCGGGGTCCGCGTTGCTTTTGGCAAGGTAGCGGAGAAAATCCAGGATCACCAACAGGAGCCGGCGGTTTTCTTCCAGCCGGTCCAGGATCATCGAGAGGACCCGGACAATGCGGTCGGGGTACGTGAGGGAAGGGTCTTCCCAGAGCCCCGCGATATCCGCTTCCACCTCCCCTAAAAGCTGCTTGATGCTGTAGTTAAAGATGTCCTTCTTGTTCCGAAAATAGATATACAGGGTGGTCCGGGTGATCCCGCAGCGGTCGGCGATCTTCTGGAAGGTCGCGTTCTCGAAGCCCTCATCCATGAAGACATCCAGGGCTTTTTCCAGGATTTCCCGCCTCCGTTTTTCATGCTCTACCACAATGGACATAAATCCCCCTGCCTTATATCGTTCGTTTCATGATAGTTCATGATATTCATAAAAGTAGGAATGGACCGCGCCGCTGATCAGTTCCTTCACCGAATCGGCCTTTTTGCCGAAGTGGGACTCGAACCCCTCGTGATCCGTGATAAGGCCGAGTTTCCAGCCGGGGAAGCGTTCCCCCAGGGCGCCCAGTTCCCGGTAGCGGGCCTCCGCCTCAGCAGCGTCCCCCAGCCGCCTCCCGTAGGGCGGGTTGGTAATGATGAAGCCCTCAGCTTCCGGGGCCCGGGCCTCCTCCGCGGGAAGCCGCCGGACCTCCACCCCCGCCCCCGGCGGGGGCATTGCGGGAGGCATGCGCGCGGGCCGGTTCGCCGGGTCCCCGCCTCGGCCTGCCGCCAACTCCGCGGCCCGGGTCAGGTTTGCCCGGGCCAGGGCCAGCGCCGCGGCATCGGCGTCGCTCCCGTAGATGCGGATGCGGTTTTCAAAATTCGCCCGGGCCCGCAATTCTTCCCGGAGGGCCCCCTCCAGTTTCCGGTCGCCGATGGCCAGGGACGAGAGGGCAAAGGGCCGGCCCAGCCCCGGGGCCAAGTCCCAGGCGTAGAGCAGGGCCTCGATGAGGATGGTCCCGGAGCCGCAGAAGGGATCGTAGAGGGGGAATTTCCGCTTCCAGCCCGCAAGGAGGAGGAGGGCGGCGGCGGTGGTCTCCCGGAGGGGGGCGACGCCCCCGGCGGGCCGGTAGCCCCGCTTGAACAGGGGTTCCCCGGAGAGGTCCAGGAGCAGCGAGGCCTGGTCCTTTTCCAGATAGAGCCGCAGTTCCGCGGGTTCTTCGTCGGGGAGCCGGGATAGATGGCGGACCTCGCAAAGCCGGCTTGCCGCGGCCTTATGGACCACCGCCTGGATGCTGGTAAGCGCCTGGAGCCGGGAGCGGTTGGCCCGGACCTTGGCGACCACGAGCCCCCGCCCGGGGGGGATGAGGTCCTCCCAGGGGACGGCCCGGCATCCCTCGAAGAGGGCGTCAAAGTCCGCCGCCTCAAAGCGGGCGGCCTCCAGGAGGAGGCGGTCCGCGGTCCTCAGGGCCATGAGGGCCCGGTAAAGCCCCGCGGTGTCCGCCTCGAAGCGGACCCGGCCATAGCCGGAATCCACCACCCGCAGTCCGTTTTTTTTCAGCTCATTGGAAGTCAGGCGTTCCGCCCCGGCGGCGCAGAGGGCAATAGCGGTCCACATACCTTACGGTATCAGGATTTTGCCC
>JAITRV010000115.1 GCA_031288215.1 Spirochaetaceae bacterium
ATGATAAGGGGCGGATCGTGCACGTGGGGCGGATGGCCGCGGAAAATATCGGGCTGTCCTCCCAGGGAAAAAATCCGGTGCTCATTGAAATTCTGGGCCGCCCCCGTTCCTTTCCCCAAAAGTGAGGGAGGGGGCCCTTTTCTCGAAATAAAGTATTTTGTCATAATATATGATATTATATACTATATATTTTTGAAATTTATCGATTGTATATAATACTATACATATTAAAGTATTATATCATGTGCGTTAAGACCGGCCCGGTATCGATCCGCTTCTTCCGCTGCCAGGCGGTCAATATCGATGCCTTCGAGTTTCCCCTCCAGGTTTATCTCCCGGCCCCCACGAAGGTAGAAAAGCCAGGGAACCGTTTCTTTACCGAAAATATCCCCTATCGCCCGGCAATAGACCGCAAGCTGGGCCAGGTGGCGCCGGATGTCTTCGGTCTGGTCGGTCTTAAAGTCCACCACGTGGATCTTCCCGCCGGATTCAAAGAGCAGGTCGATTTGGCCGGAGATGGTGATGCGCCCGCCACAGACCAGGGTGAGGAAGGGGAATTCCGATTCCCGGTACTCCGCCTCCATGCAGCGTTTCCCCAATTCGGATGCGAAGAAACTTTCCGCCCGTTCCCGGGCAAGCTCCAGGGCCAGTTCCTCGTCGTTGAGCCCCGGCATGATCCGGGGGGGGATCAGGGGGTCAAGGCCCTTGAAGCGGGCCTCAATGACGGCGTGGACCAGGGTGCCGAAGTCTTCGGGGGAGAGGCCCGCCTTTTTCAGCTTACGGTTCAGGCCGTTGGCGCTTTCACCGGCGGCTCCTTCGCCGTCGGCGGTTTCACCGGCAGGGTCCTCCGGGGGGAGGTGCAGGCTGCTGGCGTTGAGCCGCGATAAGGCCGGCTCGGTGCGGAGCAGTCCCGCGCCGTCGTAGCAGGGCTCGGCCCGGGCGAGGACCTGGCCCAGGGAGGGGGAAACGGCGGGAGCGCGCTTCGCAAGCCGCCGCAGTTCCCTCCGGGTGAGGACCGGGATCCGTTCCAGGCTATAGAGCCCCCCTTGCCCCGGCCGGCTCAGGACGGGGAGGAGCAGTTCCAGGAAGGTGGGAAGCGGGGTTTTCCCGTCCGCGGCATACTCCTCGATTTTTTTGTCGAGTTTGCCCTTGAGCAGGCCCAGTTGTTCCTCCAGGGAAGCGCCCCCTTCCCCGGGCAAGGGGACGGAGGCGCTCACGAAGAGGGCGCTTTCAGCCCGGGTCATGGCCACATAGAGGAGCCGCCGCAGTTCCGCGGTTTCCCGGCGGATTTCCTCATCCCGCTGCATATTGAAGAAATAGTTGCCGCTGTCCTCCCCGGGCAGTTCCTCCGCCTGGGGCAGGTTGATGGTAAGCCCCCAGTGGCCGCTGTAGTATATCGTTTCGGTGTTGGCTATGTTTTGGGCCCGGTTGCCGCAGCCGTAGAGAAAGACCACGGGGAATTCCAGGCCCTTGCTCTTGTGGATCGTCATGATCCGCACCCCGATCTCCCGTTCTATGGGGATATCCAGTTCGACCTTCTCCTCCCGGGATATAAAATCTTCTATATAATCAAGGAACTCCGCGGGGGTCTTCCCTGCCCCGTCACAACGGCGGGCAAGCTCAAAGAAGTAGTCGTAGAGTTCTCCGTAATGCTGAGCTTCGGGGGACCAGAGGGTCTCGTACCGGTACCCGGCCCCATACCAGAGCCGGGTAACCAACTCCGCCGAGGAGAGGGTTCGGGCCGCCTCCGCCATATCCCGGTAGAAGGAAGCGGCCTGGCGGAACCGATCCCGATCCGCTTCGGGAAGCAGGCCTTCCAGGGAGGGGTCAAAGGGAGGGGCGGAACTGAGGAGGCAATGGGTCATCACCAGATCGCTTAACCGGGCAAAGGGGGAACGGATCACCGCCGCATAGGAGGTCCGGTCCTCGGGGTATACCATGAGCCTGAGGAAGGCATACATATCGTTGATGGGGCCGTCGGAGAAAAGGCCCCGGGGATTTTCCGCGTTACAGGGGATGCCGAAATCTTTACAGGAGCGCTCCAGGGAATTCTGATGGCTCGTGGAACGCTGGAGGATCGCCACATCCCCATAGGTACAGGGCCGCTGTCCCCCCTCCCGGCGATTGCGGATGGGATACCCCGAATCGACCAATTTCCGGATCGTGGCGGCGATAAAGGCTGCTTCCAGATCGTAGGGGGAAAGCCATTCGGGATCGCCGGGAGGGAGGATCCGCCCCTCATCAAGGAAACAAAAATGCAGCGGGACCCCCTCCCCTCCTCCGGCGGGACCCGGGGTCTTGAGGCGGGTGTACCGGGCTTCATAGGCGGGGATCTCCCGGCGGTCCGGAAGAAAGACCCCCGGCGCTTCGGGACTGCCCTCCGGGGGGCTGTGGGGGGAGAGGCCGCCGAAGAGGTAGTTGAAGGCCGCCACCAGGGCCGGGGAGGAACGGTAATTGTATCCCAGGTTGAGGGAGGAGGACAGCGCGCCGTTGTCTCCCAGGCTGCGGAACACCGACACATCCGCCCCCCGGAAGCGGTAGATGGACTGTTTTTCATCCCCCACGAAGAACATCTTGTCCGGGCAGAGTTCATCAGGTCCCGGCAGGCCCACCGCGGTCCTTTCGGGTTTTTCGGCCAGGAGGAAGATCAGATCCCGCTGGAGGCTGTTGTTATCCTGAAATTCGTCTATCATCACCGCGTCGGTTTCGTCCTTGTAGATCCGCCGTATATCCGGGTATCGGGAGAGGGTGTCCAAAGCGAGGACCGCCACATCGTGAAAGGTCAGGAGGCCGGTTTCCCGCTTCTTCCGGTTGAAGCTCCGCTGGAACTCCTCCACCAGGGGGAACACCCCCTGGACTATCTCCCATTGCAGGGCAGCGTTGGCAATACTCCGCAGTTCCCGGTGGAGGACTTTCTTGAGGTGGAGTTGGTTTTCCCGGATGAGGACAAGCGCCTTTGCGTTCCAGGGGATATTTATGGCGCAAAGGGAAGCCAGGAAGCGGAAGTACCGGGCCATCCCTTCCCGGAGGGGCTTCCCGTCTCCGGCTCCCTCCAGCAGGGGGGCGATGCCGGGGGCTTCGGGGATTTCCCCCTGAAAGACCCGGGCGAGCTTTTGGCAAGTGGCGGAGCTATTCCCCCCGAGTTCCCCCAGGTCCCGCTCAATTTCACCGGTACAGATGGCGGCATCCCGGGTCTTGAACTGCCACTGTTCCAGAATTTCCCGGCGCTGGCGATCCCGGAGAACGTTGAAGTCCAGGGGGGAACTGATGGGGCTGTATTCCAGAACGGTTTTGGCAAAGAGTTCCTCCGCCACGGTCTTGATCCGCCGGTCCGCCAGCAGGACCTGCAGGGCGGGATTTTCCCGGTGGTCCAGGACAAAGGGGACGGCCGCCTCCAGGGCCAGTTCCCGGAGGCGGCCGTTATCGCTCTTGAAATCCGGGGCAATGCCGAAGCGGGGGGCGGCAAGGCGGGCAACGGCGGCGCAGAAGGAGTCCAGGGTACTGATCCGGGCCTTGTGAAAATCCCGCACCGCGGTCCGGGCCAGGGGATTATCGGCCTGTTCCGAAAGGAGGCGGTAGATGCGGCTGTACATCTCGTTCACCGCCTTGTTGGTAAAGGTCAGGGTGAGGATCCGCTCCACGGGAAAGCCCCGCTCCATGACCAGCCAGGCGTAACGGGCGGCCAGGACGCTGGTCTTGCCGGACCCGGCGCCGGCGGTAACCACCGCATTGGATCTGACTTCCGTGGCGGCCCTTTGATCCGGGTCCAGGGGGATAGGGGACTGATAGCTCATAGGCTCTCTCCTGCGGGCAGGGAAAAGGTGGTGCGGCAGATGTTGCGGTATTCGCAGGAAGCGCAGGTCTGCTTGGCCGGGCCCTCCGCCAGGGAAAAATCCAGGGCGTCCAGGGCGGTTTTGAAGCGGTCCATATAGATTTCCAGGGCGTCCAGGGTTTCCTGGTAGTCCTCCCGGAGGAAGGCTCTTTTCCCTTTGAAATCACCCACCACCGCGTTTATCTCATGGTTCAGGATGCTTACAAAAACCGCCCCCTCCACCCGAAGGGTTTCCCGTCCCCGGGAGCGGGCCGTTTCCTCGTAGAGGGTGATGTACAGGGGAATCTGGAAATTCCTGAGGGGCGAGTCCTCCGATTCCACCGCCGCCTTTTTCGAGGGGGTATTCCGGGTCTTGTAGTCGATGATCACCGGATAGCCCTCGGGGGAGACCGATACCCGGTCGATGATCCCCTTGAGGAGAAGGTTCCCCCGGGGGAGTTCCAGGGCCGCCTCCAGTTCCGCCACGGTATAGCCGGAAAAGAGGGCGGCCTCGGCGTGGAGCAGGGCGGCGATATGCCGCGCAATGGTGTCCGCCTGGGCGCCCACCAGGGGAGCGGCCAGGGGGCCCTTGAAGGCATCCTCGGCCCGCACCGCTTCTTCGGTACAGCGCCGGGCCCATTCCCGGTAGCGGTCCAGGTGTTCCGCCCGGAAAACCCCGTCCTCTTCCCGGATGAGGGCGAAGAGCTTTTCCATGATCCGGTGGTAGAGGAGGCCCCGGTTGGTGTCGTCCAGAAGCCGGGCCTCCAGGGAAAAATCCCCCAGGGCAAAGACCTTTTTGTAGAGCCAAAACAGGGAACAGGTGAAAAAATCGTTGAGGTCCGTGGCGGAGACCTTGAGGAGGCCCACCCCGCCGGCATCCAAAGAGGATCCGCCCGCGTCGGGAGTTCCTGCCTCCGACGGCGTCCGTGAGGCGTCAGATGTCCATGCCCGCTGGACCCGGTTTATCCGCTCCTCCATGAGGGCGGCGGCGGCGCTTTCCCGGGGAAAGGGCCTGCGGGTCAGATCCAGGGCGTCCCGGCGGGGGAGGAGGGTTTTCCAGCGGGAAAAGCCCTCCCGCTGCACCGGGAAGATGCGGGGGGGAAAGGGGGCGGAAAGCGCCCACCAGCGCCGTTCCTCCGGAAAGGGGTCCGGCCCCGGGGTCTCCTCCCCCATCTCCCGGATGCGGCCCTGGAAGAAGCTGTGGGGGATGGTCCAGCCCGAGAAAGTCCGGTCCGAGGAACTGATCCGCAGCCGGATCGTTTTTTCATCGCCTATCCCATAGGCCCTGAAAAATTCCTCCGACACATCCCGGTCCGTCCGGGCCAGCCCCAGCCGCTCCCGCTTGTCCCGGCGGAGAAACTTCAGGGACTGGTAGCTGACCGCCGCGGCGGACTGGCTCGCGTTCAGCACAAAATGGCAGCGATAGGGGGCCGCCGCCGCAACCCGGTACTGGAAGAGGTGGACCCCCGAATCGGAGCGCTGGGGAACGTACTGTTTTTCCTTCAGCACGGAAATATAGAAGTTCAGGGGGGAGGCGGGCATCAGTTCCGGGTGATCCCCCAAGGCCCCGAGCTGCCCTTCCAGTTGGATCAGGGCGGAAAGCTCCTCAATACAGCGGCCCAGGACGGCATCGCTTTCCTCGGAACAGGCCGCCTGGGAAAAAAAGCTGTCCCCCGGAGGAAGGCGGCCTTCAAACTGATCCCGGTTTCCCCGGAATGAAAAGTAGGCGGTCCTCAGTTCCCGAAAGCTGCGGGCGGCGCTGAGGGCGGTGATCTTCCATTTCAGGTTCCGGTAATACCGGCCCAGACTTCCCGCCCAGGCGTTCTCGGGCATGGCAAAGGCCTCTTCCCAGATGTCCTTTCGCTTGCCCCCCTCCCGGTAACCGGAGACGCAGTTGTTGTCGATGCCAAAGAGGATGAGGGCCTTGTTCCTTTCGGGGTGACGCCAGGGGAGGCTGTTGTTGAGGATCAGGGCCTTGAGGCTGGTAAAGGAAAAGCTATTGGCCATGCAGTCGTTGATCAGGGAAAAGAGCCGCCCCGCCCCGTATTCCGCCAGGGCTTTACCGTAACGCCGGCGCAGGGGGACCTGGTAGAGGGCAAATTCCCGCAGGAGGTAGGGCTCCGCTTCCTCCAGGGCCGGAACGCTCACCGCCATATCCTCAAATGGAATGCCCTCCTCCTCGTGAAGCCGGCGGATCTCCAGGACCGTGCCGCGGATCTCGGATCGGACCGAATCGTAGCGGTACAGTTCCGGCCCCGGCCCCTCCCCTGCCCTATCCGCCGATACGGGCCGGTAGGTTTCCGGGGAGTCCTGAATGAGGGGCGCGTATTCGGCAAAGTCCTCAATAAGCTCCGGGCAGAAGATGAAGTAACGCCGGCCCCGGCTTTTCCGGGAGGGCCGCTCCCAGGCGGGCTCAAAGAGCGAAAAGGTTTCAAGGAAGCGGCGGTACTCCGTTTCCAGTAAGGCCAGATCCCGGTCCTCATCGTCCCAAGGCAGGGCGCTTTCCTCAAGCCGTTCCCGCCAATAGACGAGGGAGGGAAGCAGACCCGCCAGGGCCGGGGCAAAGATCCTGCCCTCCTGTGCGTATTCCCGGGGAATGAGGAACCTCAAGGGAAGGCCCTCCGCCTCCGGGACGAAGGCAGCCCCTTCGGGACGGCCCGCCGTTGCGTTCCGGGCGGTCAGGGACTCGGCAAAAAGCCGCCGGATCACCGCCGACACGGGCCGGCGCTTCCGGTCTTCCGTGTCGATAGCCTGTTCCTTGAACCGATCCCAGGCCATGAAGCGGCTGAGGGCCACCGATCCCGTCCCGGTAAAGGCGCAGGCCCTCAGAGCCCATTGGGAGGAGGCCGCCTCCGAGGGAAACACAAAACAGCTTTGCCTGTCGTTTATTTCCCCTTTGATGATTTCCGCAATCTTATTCATGGATGTTTACGATAGTACCGTGACGGCGGGGCTTTGTAAAGGCATCGCACTGCCTCATAATGAATTGAGCGCCGGGCGCCGAATCTCCGCGGAATGTGCGGAGATCCGGCACATATCACCGTACATTTTACGGCGATATATGCCGGCCGTTGAGGCGTTGACAATTTTCCTTATCCCGAATAATGTTCTATATATATGATCTATCGGGTAAAACTGTTTTTCCTTTCTCATCGGGCTCTGATCTGTCTTATGCTGATCTGTCTCGTTCTGATATTTCCGGCGGCCTGCTCTCAGGAAAAGATCCCCGCGGTGGATAGGAACGACCTTTTTACCGTTGAAATAGGCCGTATGGAGGATCAGATTGACCTGTTTAACCTGGACGGAGACCGAAGTAAACGGAAGACCGATATCGCCATGCGGGACGGCCTTCTCTATATCTCCAACGGAAACGGGGGAAAGGTAGTCCGTTACAATTCCTATGGGGATCTCCTCTTTATGATCTACAATGATGAAACGAACCCGACGCCCCTGACCCTGAAGCCTAACACCGACAGCCAAGGGATCGTGACCCGCTGGTCTTTTCCCTATCCCCTGATGGAACCCGGATTAATCACCGTGGATTCCCGGAAACATATCTATGTGGAAGACCGGGTGGAAGAGGGGGCATCGTCCTTTGATGCGGAAAGCCGATCCCTTCTGGACCGGGTGGTTCTCCATTTCAATATTGACGGCCTCTTTGTGAATTACCTCGGCCAGACCGGGGTGGGAGGAACTCCCTTCCCCAATATCATTGGGCTCTATACCTCGGTGCAAAACGAATTAGCCGTGGTCTGCCGGCTGCCTACGGGGTGGAATATCTACTGGTTCGACGCCGAGGGAAGCCTCCTCTACCTGGTCCGGTTGGAGAACGATCGGATCCCGGTTCCGCCGGACCGGGATCTGACGGAATCATCCCTGGACAAGATCTGTATATCCCCGGATGAACGGAAGGTTTACGTGAAGGTAGATTATTACCGGAATACCTATGATGAATCCACCAATACCCGGTCCGGGAGCCAGCCCGACAGTTCCGTCATTTGGTTTATGAATGTGGAAGACGGGTCCTATATCGGGAATATGGATATCCCCTTCTTTGAATCCCAAATTACCGAAAACAACCGGCGGATAACGGAAAATCTCTTCTATTCTATGATAGGAGTTGCCCGGCAAGGCAGGGTGTTTTTCTCCTTCCCCATGGATGGGGGATACTCCATCCTGATCTGTTCCACGGATTCCCTGGAACAGATCAGGGGCTTTATCCGGGTGGCAAACGAGGAACTCCAATTCAATGCCTTTGACCTTTCCGGGGAGGGGATACTCTCGGCCCTTCTGGCCACGGAGTGGCAGGCCCGGCTGGTCTGGTGGAGAACCGACGGGCTCATGGAGGAGGGACCTTTATGACCGGAAGCCAGAACGCCGGTCCCCTCCCCTACCCGGAGGAAATGCTCTTTTCCGCCGAATCCGCCCGGACCCTGGACCAACTGGCCCCCTCCTGGGGACTGGACCCCTTTGCCCTGGTGGAAGCCGCAGGCCGATCCTGTGCCCGGGGCCTTACCGAGGTCTGTCCTGCCCTCGGTTCCCCCGGTTTTTGCCGCACGGTTATTGCCGCGGGGTCCGGAAACAACGCTGCCGATGCCCTGGTCATGCTCCGATCCCTCATCACGGAAGGCCGCCTCTCCCCCGGCGCTTCCGCGGTCGTGATAAACCGCCTGCCTTCCCCGGAGGAGCATAATCCCCGTTCGGAGGCGCTCAAGGTCCTGATCAAGATGGATATCCCGGTCTACCCCTGGCGGGAAGAAGCGGATCTTCCCGAAGCCGATGATCCCGGGCGGAAGGCCCTGGATCAGGCGGACCTGATCATCGACGGCATCGCCGGTACGGGTCTGCGGGGATCCCTGACGGGTTCGGCGAAAGAAATGACCGCCTATATTAACCGCCTCGATGACCCCCCGGCGGATCAGGTCCGGGTGGTTTCCCTGGACATCCCCTCGGGCAATTTTGATGACTGGGCGCCCTCCATGCCTATCATAAAGGCTGACCTTACCCTGGCCATCGAGCCCCGGAAGAGTTGCCTGTATCACCCCGGTCCCCGGCCCTTTGCGGGAACCATCGTTCCCGTCGGGGGAATCTTCCCCTCGGCCCTGGTCAGGAATTTCTCCGGCCCCGAATTTATCACCTGGGAACGGGTCCGGCGGCGAATTCCCCCGATCCTGCCCGACAACTACAAGTACAGCCGGGGGGTGGTGGAGATTAAGGCCGGATCCATCGGCAGTACCGGGGCCGCCCAGATCGCTGCCCGGGGGGCCCAGGCCGCCGGGGCAGGACTGGTCCGGCTCCTGGTGGACCCGGAGATCTATCCCATCCTGGCCTTCTCCGCCGGGGGGGTGATGGTGGCCCCTGCTCCGGAGGAGGAGGGGGAAGGCCGTTTCCGCCCTGATGCGGTACTCCTGGGTCCCGGCTGGGGCAGGTACCCGGATCGGCTCCCGGTCCTGACCCGGGCCCTGGATCGGGAAGCGGCGGGACTCCCCCTGATCCTGGATGCGGATGCCATCGCCCTCTCCGCGGCCCGGACCTTTCACGGAAACGCCATCCTGACCCCCCACCCCGGAGAATTTGCCATCCTCGCCGGGCTTTCCCCGGACAAGTTCCCCGCCAACCCCCTCCCCTTGATAAGCCGGATAGCCCGGGAACGTCATGCGGTGATCCTTTTCAAGTCCCATGTGTCCATCATCGCCGGTCCCGACGGCCGCCTGGGAATCCAGGACGGCATGGCCCCGGTACTGGCCGCCGGGGGTACCGGGGATCTCCTGGCGGGGTTTTGCGCGGCCCTGGCGGCCCGGACAAAGCGGGCCGATTGCTACGACGCCTATACCTGCGCCGCCGTTGCCGTGGCCCTGCTCATGGAAGCCGCCGCTACCCCGGCGTTGTCCCGGAACTTCGCCGATCCCCTGGATCTGGCGGATGCGGCGGCCCGGCTGGCCGGCGAAACCTGGTTAAAGGCCCCGTCCCGGCCAAGCCCCCGGCCGGACTCACGTCCGAGTTGAGGCAGCTTATGGAAGAAAATACCCCCCCGCCGGCCCCTCCCCCGGATCCGCCCAAGTCCGGCCGCGACTCGGTTTCCCAAGAATTGGTTTTCTACTACTCCCGTGCCAGACGGCTGGAACGGGCCTCCCCGGCGGTTCGGGCCTTAAACGAAGCCTCCCCGGAAAGACGGCCCGGGCTCTTCAAAACCCTCACCGCCACGAAAGGCCTGACCTTTCTCTTTATATCCGTGGTCCTCTCGGTGGCGATCCTCTACCTGGGCGTCTTTCTGAGAAGGGACAGGGCTCAGGCCCTGGGCGGGAACAGCCTCAGCTTCTCGGCCCTGCGCTTTGAGGGATCCTCTTATATCGTCCTCAAGAAAAGCGCCCCGCCAAATAAGGAAGCCTATGCGGGGGTGGTGGATATGGCAATCTCCGCTGCCGAGAAGACCGGAACGGGAAATCCCCCTTTGGCAAACCGGAGCGTCATCTTTTCAACGGAAGCGGAGGAGGAATTCCGGTTTGTGGTTCCCTTTGAGGCGCCGGAACTCCTGATCCTCCTGCGGGTCGGGGAAGAATACGGAAATTATAAGGTAAAAGCCGATTAGGGCAGGGTTTTTAAACCCGGAAGGAGTTTGCGGTCCGAGTCGGCAAAATCCAGGGTTTCAATTTCCCCTACGTCTGCCCAACGCCATTCGGTATGTTCCTTCAGGGTAAAGTCCCGGCGGGAAAAATAGACCCGGTAGGCGTTGAGGGTTCGGGTACAGCCGTGGTGTTCAAAGGAGACGGTTCCCAGGAGGGCTCCTATTTCCACGGGGACCCCGAATTCTTCCTCGTACTCCCGGATCAGGGCCTCCCCGTCGGATTCCCCCGGCTCCACCTTCCCCCCGGGGAATTCCCATTTTTCCCCCAGGTCTCCCCCGGGAATACGCCGGGCGATGAAGAACTTTCCCTGCTCACAGGCTATCCCTGCGACCGATGTGCCCATACGCGCCTAGAGGAACAGGACCGAGGGAAAGAGGAAGTGCAGCGCCGCCGAGGCTATGGCGATAAACCCGAGCCAACGCTTATTTTTGGACAAAATCCGTCCTAAATGGTCGACTTTCTCCGATTCGATACTAGTTTTGTTCCGGTAATACAAGAAAACCAGGACAAACCCGCTGAAGAGCCCCAGCAGGGCCGGAACGAGATCCCCCACTATCGGGATATCTCCCTGGGTCGGGGAAAGGAGTTTGAGCAATCCTACAACCATGGTGAGGACTCCCAAAATGAGCCGGAAGGTTTCGCTGTTTGCGGAGAGCCGCAGGCCCGTCTCGATAACCCCATCATCTTCATCTTCCACCGTCAGAAGATACCCGGCAGCCACGTTAAAAAGGATGGATAAAAAGTAAAATTGTATCATCTCGTTCCTCATGCCGAAAATTTTTTCGATTTGTTATTATAATAATGCTTCAATATAATATAATAATTAAGATAGATCAATATCGCCTCCCGGTCAAGAGACCAACGCCGCGGGACACGAAAACCCTTGATTTATTCCAATACCGTGGTATAATGATGCTCCGAGTCAATGACGAGAATGGAGTGTATCGTATGAATTTGCAAAGACCGAATAGTAACGATGCCACCCGGACGATAAACCGTTCGGTGAGCGTTGTTCCCTGCAGTGGTTTGTGTTCCCGCTGTGTCGACGGATGCCGGGGTAACTGTGAAATTTTTAAGGCGACCTTTCGGGGGAGGGAACTTATCTATCCGGGGCCTTTTGGGGACATTACCGCCGGGGGGGATAAAAATTACCCGGTAGACTATTCCCACCTCAACATCCAGGGTTATGCCCAGGGTGCGGAGGGGCTGCCGGCGGGGGTAACAGCGGGCCCGGATACGGCCCGGTTTCCCCTGGTCAATACCGAGACGTCCTACGGCTGGGAGCGGAAGGTAAAGATGACCTTGCCGGTGTTTACCGGCGCCCTGGGTTCCACCGAGATTGCCCGGAAGAACTGGGACCATTTCGCCATGGGGGCGGCCATCTCCGGGGTGACCATCGTCTGCGGGGAGAACGTCTGCGGCATCGATCCGGCCCTGGAACTCAATAACGCAAAAAAGGTAGTAAAAGCCCCGGATATGGACCGGCGCATCGAAGCCTACAAGAGGTACCACGGGGGATACGGGGAGCTCCTCATCCAGATGAACGTGGAGGATACCGCCCTGGGGGTGGCCGAATACATCATCGACAAGCACCGGATTGAAACCATTGAGTTAAAGTGGGGGCAGGGGGCCAAGTGCATCGGCGGGGAAATCAAGGTGGCCCAGCTTGAGCGGGCCCTGGAACTGCAAAAACGGGGGTACATCGTTACCCCGGACCCCTCGGATCCGGTTATTCAGGCTTCCTATAAGTCCGGGGCCATTAAGGAGTTTGAGCGCCACAGCCGCCTGGGTTTTGTTACCCAGGAAGGATTCATGCGGGAAGTGGATCGGCTGCGGGCCCTGGGTTATAAGCGGATCACCCTCAAGACCGGGGCATACAGCCTGAAAGAACTGGCCATGGCCATCAAGTTCTCTTCCGTGGCGAAGATCGACCTCCTCACCATCGACGGTTCCTCCGGGGGGACCGGGATGAGCCCCTGGAGGATGATGGAGGAATGGGGCATCCCCTCGCTGTACCTCCACAGCGCCGCCCGGGAATACGCCTCCATCCTGGCCGCCCGGGGAGAACGGGTCCCGGACCTGGCCTTTGCCGGGGGATTCAGTTCCGAGGACGGGGTATTCAAAGCCCTTGCCCTGGGGGCTCCCTATGTGAAGGCGGTCTGCATGGGCCGCGCACTGATGATCCCCGGCATGGTGGGGAAAAATATCGACCGGTGGATGAAAGAGGGGAACCTTCCCAAATCGGTTTCCGACTTCGGCAAAACCCCGGAGGAAATTTTTGTCAACTACGAACGGGTCAAAGACATCGTCGGGGCCGATGAAATGAAAAACATCCCCCTGGGGGCCGTCGGCATCTTCAGTTATGCGGACAAACTCAAAGTGGGCTTGCAGCAGCTTATGGCCGGGGCCCGGCGTTTTAACCTGGAGGTGATCAACCGGAGGGACCTCATGTCCCTTACCGAGGAATGTTCCAAGGTAACCGGGATACCCTATATCATGGACTGCTACCGGGAAGAAGCCCTGAAGATCCTGGAAGGGAATATATAAAGTAAAGTATCCGGCATCACGAGCAAAGAGCGAGGGGAGGATTCCCCTTTTTTAATCGCTCTTTGCTCTTTGTTATCGTCCCCCCAATGCTTCCGCCTTTTTCGCGCCGATCTCCCGGAGCAGGTACTATTGGATCTTGCCGCTGGCGGTAAGGGGGAAGGCGTCCACAAAAAAGACGTACCGGGGGATCTTGAAGCGGCTGATCCGTCCCCGGCAATAGTCCAGGACATCCTCCTCGCGTACCGAAACCCCCTCGTGGAGGATGACAAACGCCCCCACTTCTTCGCCGTATTTGGTACTGGCAATCCCCACCACCTGCACGTCCTTGATCCCCGGCATGGTGTAGAGGAAGTCTTCGATCTCCTTGGGGTAGATGTTTTCGCCCCCCCGGATGATCATGTCCTTGATCCGGCCGGTAACCCGGAA
>JAITRV010000162.1 GCA_031288215.1 Spirochaetaceae bacterium
CGGGCTACGCCACGGGGTCTCCGGAGCGCAGACGTTCCCGGCATTCCATTAAACGGCGGTGCATCTTTTCCAGTTCGCCCAGATACTGCCGTTCCGCCTCGCCGGTCTCGATTACCCGGAATATGCCGCCGTTCTTGATGACGATGCGGCGTTGGGCATGCAGGGCCAGGATGGGATCGTGGGTGGCAATGAGGACGATTTTCTCTTTCCGTATGAGCAGTTCCACCGCCATGCGCCGGTCTATGCCGGCGTTTTCGATTTCGTCAATGAGAACGATGGGAGAGGGGCTGAGAAAGGCGGTATCGGCAATCATCAGCGCCCGGGACTGGCCGCCGGAAAGGGCGGTTACCGGAGTTTCAAGGCCAATCGGCTCTCCCGCCAGCCGGTTTGCCTCCTCAAGGATACGCTTTTTTTTGTAATCCAGGTCTTTGGCCATGCGGCTTTTGCCGTGCATGTCGATAAAAGCGCCGACAGACAGATCCATCACGAAATTCATATGCTGGGAAAGCTGGGCCACCAATTTGCGCTCTCCCCAATAACGCCATTCCTGCGGCGGAACTTCATCATTGATGAGGATTCGCCTCCCGGTGGGGGTATCGCCCTGGGCCATCCATTCGATATCCGCAAGAAGGCGGCTCTTTCCCGACCCGGTGGGACCGACTATGGAAACCACTTCCCCCGCGGTAAAACGCAGCTCGGGGATTTCGCGGTTTCCCCCTTTGTCCCTGCCCCCGAGTACGGTGAGCGATTGCAGGGCAAAGGCTTCTTCCCGCCCCCGGACCGCGCCGATAAACAGCGCCAACTGTTCGGGCAGGCTTTTCTTGTCGATCCCGAATTCGCCCAGGGTAAATTCATCCTGGGCGGCTAAAATTTCCTCCAGGGGCCGGGTATCTCCGGGGGGAGGGCTGTCCATGGAGAAGGCGGCAAAAAATTCCGGCAGCAGGGGATACGCTTCCAGGGCATCCCGGTAGGGGGCGCGCAATATGCCCTGCGGATCCTGGGCCGCGTTCATCTGATGACGATGCCCCGGTGATTGCCGAAGCGGAGTCCTTGCTCCAGCCGGGTTTCCCCCAGGCAGTAGGAACACAGGGCCGCGGGCATGGGAAAGCGCAGTTCCGCGTCATCCTCCAGGGGCTCCGCCTTTTCCTGAAGGAGCCGCGCCAGGGCGTCGCAGCCCTGACCGGTAATGCCGTTCACCGGCAGAATCTCGCAGCGGGGATTCACCATCCGCACCTGAAAGGCGTATACCTCCCGTTCCGCCTGGGAAACAATGTCCCCCTTGGTTATCAATACCGTAGTGGCCGTTTTCAGCATGGGGCCGATCTTTTTCGGCGCGTCGGCGCCCATGAGATTATCGATCACGCAAAGGGCGTACTGCCCCCTGATGTGGGGGGAACAGCGGTTACAGAGCCCGGCGCTTTCCGAAAAGAGAAAATCCAGGCCGGTTTCCCTTCCCCACTCAATACACTCGGTAATGTTCGCGCCGAAATAATGATCCGGGCAGAGCCCTCCCGCCAGCCCTACCTGGACGGGAATCCCCCGGCGGCGGTAGGCCTCATCGTCGGAGGTTCCCAGGCAGTCGAACTTCACTACCCCCACGTTGAACCCGGACGCCTTCAGGGCGGCGATGGTGTGCAGCAGCACAGACGTCTTTCCCGACGCCGCCGGACCGCAGGCGGTAACCAGCCTCATGCTCCGGCTCCCCCGGAACCGGAAGGCCGGGGATCGGCGCGGTGAACCGTCCGGTACATGATGCCGTTAAGACGCGGCAGCAGGGCGCCGATATCGTGGTTTTTCAAAAAATCCCAGCCCACAAACTGATACGGTTTCCCCGGCGGAAGCCCGGTTTCATCTTCCCCGCCGGCTTCTGTCCCCTCCGCGGGGCGGACCGCGTACATCCCCCCCTCCCGGAGGATGACGCCCATATCCTTTCCGGTGAGCATTTCCGCCATTTCCCGGACCGCCGGGCCGCAGCCCCGTTTTACCGTCATCACCAGGGGATTGACCGCCGCCCCGTCATCCGGCCAGACCAGTTCCACGGGGTTCCGCTTGTTCCGAAGGGCCAAACGGCCGAAGGCGTAGGGAATGACGCTTATACACGGCGCATCTTCCCGGCCCGACCCGGCGAGCTTTACCATTTCCGCGGGATGAAGCCGGCATTTTACCGTCCGCCCCAGGGCCGCTATGCCCTCCTCGCCGGCGCACCGAAAAACGGTCAGCAGCACCCCTTCGCAAAAGTCCCGGTCGTCCCTGCCCCGGTACGCGATCCTTCCCTCGTAGCGGGGGGAAAGAAGATCTTCCCAGCGGCGGGGGCTGGGAAGATCCGGTTCCCGGGTTTTGTCCACCAGGAATACCAGGGGATTAAAGGCCAGGATATCGTAATAAGCGTCCGGATCGGCGAGGCCCTGTTCCCGGAACGCGGGAGACCGGTCGCCGGCAAAAACCGACGAGAAACAGCCCCTGTTCCGAAACCGTTCGACAAAAGGCCGGCAGAAGAAGGGCGAAAACCCCGGCGCCACGATAATATCGGGCAGATCCTCCGGATCTTCGGCGGTCTCGAAGGAACCGGCACATTCATCCCGCATCACCGCGTTGGAAAGAATACGGTAGCTCAGGGATACGCCGTGTTTCCTGGCGATGGAACGGATGTTCGAGGCCAGCTTCCGTTCCAGCCTTACCTTGACCGAACAGGGCATTAAGGCCAGCAGGTTAAGGCCTTGAATGGCGGTTTCCATGGGAATTATGGTACCGCATTTTCCAGCAATGCGTCTAACTGTCCCGGGCTCAGTTCTTTGCGGTAGAACAGGGCGTAATACCTGCGGACTTCCTCCCGGATATCCAGGGTAACGTATTCGGGGTAGAATAAATTCCCTATCCAGAGGAGGCCGATGGCCCTGTTGGCCGAAGGAGGCATATCAAGCCAGTTATAGGGCATATTGGGGGTGGAATATACCCGGCCGGTCTTTACCGCTTCAACCATATTCCACATCTGCTGCCCCTCCGCCAGGGAAGGGGCGTTCCTCACGCCGGGATTCCCCGCGTCCCCCGTTTTATTGGACAACAGAATGACCTGGGGATTCCAGGCGAGGATCTGCTCCATGTTCACGCTCTGCCTTCCTTCGGCATTGCCCGTAAGGTTTACCACATTGATCCCCCCGGCACATTCAACCACTTCCGTGTGGGAAGATCCCGCCGGCGCGGTCTGCAAACCCCGTCCGCCCTGGGCGTAATAGAAACGCACTCTTTTGTCCGCGGGTACCCGCGCCGCGTTTTCCGAGGCGGTCTTAAGCGCGGCTTCGCAATAGGCGGCCAGTTCTTCCGCCCTGGCCTGAACGCCAAGCATTTCCCCCAGGAAGCGATAGGCCGCCGGGAGTTTTTCAAGCCGGTAATCGGCGATAAGCACGGGGATGCCCATCGTTGCCTGAATCGTCGCGGCGGTATTTGCGGCGCTTTCATCCGAGTCCCCCATGAGCAGAATCAGATCCGTTCCCCGGGCGATTATTTCTTCCCGGTTCGCCGTATTGTTGTTCCCCTGCATAAGCCCCAGTTCAGGCAGGTCCATGAAGGCGGGTTCAATATACGCAACGGATCTGCCCATGGGCTTATCGCACCATCCCGCAAGTTTCTCGGGGCACAGGGTGTAAAGGGCCACCACTCCCGGTTCCCCGGTGGAATAGACCGCGCGAATTTCCCGGGGGATTTCCACCCTGCGCCCCGCCATGTCGGTGACGACCCGGGAAGCGCCGCCGCTTTCCGCCGGGATGCCGCTTTCCGCCGGGACACTGCTTTGCGCGCCGGCGCCCGCGGAGTCCTGCCACTTTCCGGCGCTGAGAAAAAACACCGTAAAGACGATGCATACCAGCACATAAGAACCTTTCTTGACGTTCGTCATACAATTCCTCCTGTTTTGCCATTCCCGCTCCAGCCGGGTTTTCAAAATGGCTTTATTCAAAATGGCTTTATATAAAGGACGATCATGTCCATCCTTTTCTTTTCCTGATGAGAAGAAAGACAAAAAAGGGAGCGCCGATAACGGCGGTAAGGATGCTTAAAGGAAGTTCAATCTGAATAAGGCTGCGGGCCACCGTGTCTACCACCAGGAGGCCGATGCCCCCGGTGAGCAAACTCAGGGGAAGCAGGGTAAGGTAATTCGGCCCCGCCATCATACGGGCCAGATGGGGAATCACCAAGCCGATCCATCCGATTTGGCCGCCTATGCTTACCACCGAGGCGGTGAGCAGGGTGGCGCAGCCGATGGCCGCCGCCCGGATCGCGGCGGTATTGACCCCCATGGCGCGGGCTTCTTCATCTCCAAAGGTAAGCAGGTTGATCCTCCAGCGGAGCAGCATGAGGGGGACAAACGCGGCGAGGCCGGAGACAAAGGCCGGAAGCAGGGAGTCTTTGGTAACCGCCGAAAAGCTCCCCATAAGCCAGTAGGTAATTTCCGGCAGTTGGCTGTTGGGATCGGCCAGGTATTTGACCAGGGAAATAAACGCGGAAAACAGGGACGAGACCATCATACCGGAAAGCACCAGGACCAGGGTCATATTCTGATGCCGACCCGCGGCCCAGGCGATGAGGACGCTTGCCCCCACCGCAAGGATGCCGAAGGCAAAGGAGACAAGCTGGACCAGCGGCGCGGGCAGGGAAAGGAGTATCCCCAGGGCCGCGCCGAAACCCGCCCCGGCGGAGACTCCCAGCACATCGGGAGAGGCCATGGGATTGCGGAAAATACCCTGGTAGGCCGCCCCGGCAACGGACAGGGCCCCCCCGGCGAAAACGGCGATCAGTATCCGGGGCAGGCGGATATCCACCATGATCCGGGAGACGACCCTATCCCCGCCGCCGCCTGAGACCACGGCGGCCAGCCAGTCCAGAAGCATCCTTCCCCTCAGGGGATAGCGCCCTATGCACAGGCTGACGGCCATGCAGATCAACAGCGCCAGGACCGCCATACCTATCGCCCCCCGCCCCAATCCTCCGCCAAGGGTCCCGCCGCCGGATCGGACGGATTGTTCACATCGTCTGTTCCCCATAGCTCCTTCCCGTTTCTCTTTGGCGGCAGCAGTCTTCCCGGGCATCTATCCTGTCACCCGGCCACTTCATCAGCATCGAATTACTTCCGCGCACAATTCTATTGAATGCTTTTTGTGTTGTCAATACCCGGTACCGGCCGGGGGATACCCCTCCGGCTGGGTCCTCCCGGCACGGGCCGGCATGGGGGGATCTGCCGGGGGGTCCTGTCAGGGAAATACCCCGGTCGCCCCCTGTTCGCGATGTTGCTCTTGATGCCTATGGCATAACTGGTTCCTCTGCTCAAAAGGGGTCGCCCGGGGTATTTCCCTGCCACCCCCCTTCGCCATTTCTGCCCATGCCGGCCCGTGCCGGTTTTTCCGGCGGGAGTATCCCCCGGCAGACCTTTCCGCGTGGGGGCGGGTACGGCTGCCGGGTGAGGTTGCCGTGGCCGGCCGTAGTGAGGGCGGCATGGGGGCAAGAAGCCGGCGAGCAGGCGGCCGGGCGTGGGGCCCGGCACAGGCCGCCGCGGGGGGATACGGCTCAGGCCCCCTGACACCCCCCTGCGCCTTTTTCTCCCCCCCATGCCGGACCGTGCCGGGAGGACCAGTCAGAGCATATCCCTCGGCCTATCCTGAAATATGATAAATGTCATATTTCAGGCTTTTTTTTCTTGATTTTTGCCGGATCTATGATACGCTGGAATATGACGTGAGCCCGGTGAGGGGGTATACCGGCTTGTTTCGGAGGACACGATGCGCAGCTTTTGGGCGGGTTTCGCCGGTATCATCCTCGTCTCTCTCATGGCCGGTTGCGCAGGGGCCCCAACGGTGAAGCCGCCGGCCGGCCCCTTTGAACGTGAAGCGAACGGCTTGAACGCCACCCTCGTGGCCGTTGCTCCCCCGGAGACCACCCCATCGGCTGCCGTCCTCGCGGCCGCCGCCTCCCCGGAGGCCGCCCCCTCGGATACCCCCTTCACGGCCGCCCCCCCGGCCCCGGTTTCTTGCAAACGTACAACCCTCGCCACAGCCGGCCACGGCAGCCGCGTCCGGCTGCGGGACCCGCCTCCACGCGGAAAGGCCGCCGCCCCCCGGCCCCGGCTTCTTGCAAACGTACAGCCCTCACCCAGCCGGCCACGGCAGCCGCACCTCGTAGCCGTACCCGCCCCAACGCATAGGGAGGGGCCACCGGAGGGAACCTTTGTTTTTCCCCCTGACAGGACCCCCCCTCAGCTATCTCCCGTTCCCCCCATGCCGGCCCGTGCCGGGAGGACCAGGCAGCCA
>JAITRV010000308.1 GCA_031288215.1 Spirochaetaceae bacterium
ACGAAGATGCCCACGGTGAGGCCCAGGGGCAGGAGGAAGGCGGTCCAGTCCCCGGGGGCAATCTGGCGGGCGTTCATGCCGATGAAGGCGCTGGACAGGGAGAGGATGATGATCACCCCGGTCACGACCCAGCTTCGGAAGGAGATTTCCCCGGCGATTTCGGAATCTTCTGCGGAGGCGGCCTCGATCCGTTCCATGATGAGGGATTCCAGGGCCGGGGCGGGAGGGAAGGCGGCGGTCCGCAGGAGCTTCCGGGCCGCCTCAAAACGGGCGGCCTCGGCGGCGCAGCGGGGACAGAACAGCAGGTGAACGCCGATTCTCAGGCGGAGGCCCAGGGGAAGGCTCTCCCCGGAGCTTTCCACGACCTTGTCCATGAGTTCATGACCGTTCATCCCAGCCCCCCGCCGTCCGAATAAAGGGCAAGTTTTTCCCGGAGCAGCTTTTTTGCCCGGAATACATGGGACTTAATCGTGTTCACCGGATACCCGGTGACGGCTTCAATCTCCTGGTAGGACCGGTCGTAAAAAAAGAACATATCCACGCAAATCCGGTACCGTTCGGGCAGTTCCTTCACCGCGGCGGCCACCGCCTCCCGGGCGGCGGCCCGGAGCAGGGCCTGTTCCGGGGTCAAGCCGGCGGCGGCGGTTTCCTCCTCCGCCAGGCTGTGGTACTCCTTCCGGCGGCTCACCGTGTTCACCGCGGCGTTGTAGGCGATCTTGTATAACCAGGTCGAGAAACGGGAACGGCCCTCAAAACGGGGTAAATTATGGTAGGCTTTGAGGAACACCTCCTGGGTAAAATCCGCCGCGTCCTCGGGGTTCCGAAAAAAACTCAATCCCATGCCATATACCGCCTGTTCATGCCGGTTCACTAACACTCTAAAAAAATCCTTCTCCCCCCCGACAATCCGGGCGACCACCAGCCTATCGTCCGCATCACCCCCGTTCATGCGTTTTTATCAAGACGCTTAATTCCATAGTAGGCCAATAAGCCGATCCCCATGGAAAGGGGAATGATACCGCCCAACAGGCCGTAACCCGACCCCTGCACGATGGCAAAAAAGAGGGTCAAACTCAAGCCCACGCTGCTCAAAAGCAATCCCGCCAGCAGACTGAAGGAACGAAGGTCGAATTCCCCCGGATCATAATGACCGGACCGGATCAAAAGGGCCCTGCGTTTATAGTTCCAGAGCAGGTAGAAAAACACCACCACAGACCCCATGACAATCCCCACAATGGGAATGATCGCGATGATGACCTGGGCGGCCGCAACGGTTCTTACTTCATCCATGATACCGACGGCTCCTCCCGCCGTTTTACGGCGCTGCCCTCAGTATACCCTAACGGATCGATAAAATCTATATTTTCGACACCCCGGAGCGGAAAAAGTTGCGGAATTCCGGGCCCCCGCCGCCCCGGTTTTCCCCTGAACCTTCCCCGGTTTAGGCATGACTGCGGGCAATGGCTTTGACGTAGTCTACATATTTTTCAAAGGCTCTATCCGCCGGCGTATAGAGGACCTTGAACCCCGCCTTAAAGTTGGTCTCAGAATTCTTTATCCAGCGGACTTCAACGTCCAGGATAAAGGGCTTTATCCGGCTGGAAAATTCGGGACTGATGGTCATGCTATACCGTTCCCCCGAAGTCAGGGCCGCATGGGTTCTACTCTCTATACAAAAACCACCATGGTTGATGTTCCGAAGCAGGGCCTTGCCGTCAAAATTGGTAATCGCGATATGGGCAATCGCGCGGTACCGATCTTCACGGCGGCTCTCCTCTTGCTTGACAACCGCGGCAACTTCCTTTTTCTTAAAAAACATACGATCCTCCCTGCTATAACGTACCGGTATCGTCAGGGGGCATCAGATACCGCCCCTCCGATATCATGTGGGCCACCTCAAGGGAAGCGGCAATGGTTTTACTTGCCTTCTGTACATCAAGGACGCTGTCCTTCACATCCTTTACGTATATTCTTCAACCTTGTTCCGGTTCTCCAACACGCCCCTGAGAAAATCCGCCAAAGAAAGCTTCATCATTCACCTCTTTCCGAAAAATCTGCCTATAATACAATAAATTGAAAAAAACATCAAGAGAAGGTAAAAGGCTTTGTCAAGACGCAATAGAAATGTCCCCTCCGGCTCATGCGGCATCAGCGTCCGATTGGCCTTTTTGAGTGATTGGCGGTTCCTCAACGAGGAAATTGAATATATCGTAATTCATTACGCGGGGCAACCGACGCGCTTGCTTCCATGGTAACTCAGTCGGTTCAGGCGATTGAGCGGTGGTAGCCGACGAGGTACGGAAACTTGCCGAATCATCAAGCGAACAAGCCAAGACGGTCTCGGCGGTGCTGCGGGTCCACGACATAAGCCGGACCAATAAGGAAAATATCGTCGCGCTGCTTACGGAGATAGGCCGCTTTACGCTTTAGATGCCGCCGTACAGTAGCGGCTATGAAGGAACAGGACGTTTGGGTGGTACGATTGGCTTACCGTTTGACCGGCCGCAGGCCCCCCTTGATGGTCAGGATCGGTTCATCGAACCGCACTTCCAGGGTGCCGTCCCAGTTGAACATGGCCATCATGTCGCCGTAGTCGTTCTGAATGGGGCCGGTCTTGGCGT
>JAITRV010000257.1 GCA_031288215.1 Spirochaetaceae bacterium
GACTCGAAGATAAAGTCCCAATATTTTTTTATATGGAGATGGTGAATCCCATTTTCAATTTCATCAATAAATATCTTCTCGTTATTACCGGCGGCCAGAATCAGCGCAAGTGTCATTGATCGGCAAAACCCGCTTCCCAGCATATTAACCGGGATCTTTTGCCTGTTCCCCAAGTCGGCGTAAATAACATCCCTTTTGCCCTGTTTTAACAACTGCAAGCGTTTCAAGTCGGGTTCAAAAATGCGCAAAAGACTGAGGATTTTATCCTGTTCATCGTTTTTGTCAAGTTTGCTTAACAGTTCAGGGTTATCGTCAGTTAAAAGCATAGAAGGACCAATGTAACAGACCGGGTGGTTATTCTCCGCTCCCCCCTGCTCTATCCAATGGCTCAGGCCGTTTGAGTGAAGGATTGAATGAGCAAGATAATCCGCATCGTGTTTAAACGATAATGCCTTATACCCCTGGGCAGAGGCTTTTCCGGGAGAGATATACTCGCCGTTTGTTACCGGGATGGGTATTTTCGGGTTGAATTGGTCATTGTACTTAATCAGGAGTTCCCTGCTTATGCCGTCCTCTTCCGCAACGGATATTACAATATCCTTTGTCATATCAGAATTGCTAAAAAGAGGAGCCCACATATATTCGACATCAAGTGGAATATAGGCAAAGCCCCTCAATCCGGTAAGTTCCATAATAGTATTCTGATTTTTCCTTTTGCAATACAGAAACAGGGCCTCAAGCAGGGTGGTCTTTCCGGCTTCGTTCCTTCCGCCGATGAGGGTTACTTTGCTAAAAGGCACGTTTTCTATCGTGTTGAGGGCCTTGAAATTTTTAACTGAAACGGTTTTAAACATTCAATGCTCCTTTTGTCTTTGGCACGGTAATATCCTCATCGGAGAAAAAGGAGAAGTCCTTGATAAGGCGCAACAGGCTCCCATGCCAACAGTCTGTCTAGCGGTCAAAGAGCGCCTTCAGTTCTTCGTGGCTCATCCGGGCGAGCCAGGATTCCCCGGAGGAGACGGTCATGTCCGCCAATTCCCGCTTGCTGGTGAGCATGGCGTCGATCCGCTCCTCAAAGCTGTTGCGGGTGATGAAGCGGTGGACAAAGACCGTGCGCTTCTGGCCGATGCGGAAGGCCCGGTCGGTGGCCTGGTTTTCCACCGCGGGGTTGTACCAGAGGTCGTAGTGGATCACCCGGCTGGCGGCGGTGAGGTTGAGGCCCAGGCCGCCGGCCCGCAGGCTCACCAGGAGGATGCGGCTTGAGCTTTCCGTCTGGAAGGCGTCGATTACGGCGCTGCGGGTCTTCTGGGAGAGGCCCCCGTGGTAGACCAGGGCGGCCTCGGCCAGTTCTTCCCGGATGATAGCCTCGAGGCAGGCGAGGGTCTCCACGTATTGGCTGAAAATAAGCACCTTCTCCCGGTTGGCGAGGATCTCCTGGAGCAGGGTCAAAAGGAGCCGGGTCTTGCCGGAGAGGCTTGAGAGGGGCGGGCTCTCCTTGTCGTATACCCGGGGATGATCGCAGACCTGCTTGAGGCTGGTGAGGAGGCCCAGGACCAGGGCCCGGCGGTCCCGGGGATCTTCGAGCTTTTCGGACTTTTCCAGGGTCTCCGCCACGATGCTCTCGTAGAGGGCCGCCTGGCCTTTCTCCAAAACCGCGTACTCGTTGATGCTCACCTTATCCGGCAGGTCCGCGATGACCGTCTTGTCGGTCTTGAGCCGCCGCAGGAGGAAGGGGGCGGTGATCCGGCGGAGGGCTTCGGCCTTGTCCTTCTGGCGCAGCACCTCGATGGGGGTCCTGAAAGCCTCCTTGAATTCGGCCTGGGTCCCCAGGTAGCCCGGGAGGATGAAGTCGAAGAGGGAGCGCATATCCTCCAGGCGGTTCTCCACGGGGGTTCCCGAAAGGGCCAGGCGGTAGGCGGACCGGAGCTGTTTGAGGGTCCGGGAGCCCCGGGTCTCGGCGTTCTTCATCAGGTGGGCTTCGTCGGCGATAAGGATGGAAAAGGGCCGTTCCGTGAGTTTTTCGCTGTCCCGTACCGCGGTCTGGTAGGTGGTGAGGAAGACCTCCGCCCCGTCCAGGCGGCGGCCGCTGCCGTGGTAGCGGGAGACGGTCAGGGAGGGGGCGAAGCGGCCCAGTTCCCGCTCCCAGTTTTCCAGGAGCGCCGCGGGGGCCACGATGAGGCAGCCGTCTCCCAGGAGGCCCGCGTCCTTGAGGTGGAGGAGGACCGTGATGGACTGGATGGTCTTGCCCAGGCCCATGTCGTCCGCCAGGATGCAGCCGAAGCCGGAGAAGAGGAGGGAGCAGATCCAGTTGTAACCCCGCGTCTGGTATTCCCGCAGATCCGCCCGGAGGCTGCCGGGCACGGGGAAGCTCCGCTCCCCAAAGAGATGGGAGATGATTTCGGAGGCGTCGAAGGAGAGGAGGCTGTCCCCGGCAAAATGGGCCTTGAGGAAGTCGTTCACCGTGGGCTCGCGGGTCTGGGCCTCCTTGAGAAGCCGGGCCAGTTCCGCCGGTTCCAGGCGGATAAATTTGTCCCGGAATTTGACCACCGCCTGTTTCTGCTTTACCAGGGCTTCGAATTCCGCGGCGGAGAGGACCTCGTCGCCGATGGCCACCTGCCACTGCCAATTCAGGAGCTTTTCCAAGCCCAGGTAACTCACCAGGGCGCCGGCCTGTTTCACCTCCCCCCGGAGGACCAGGCGGGGTTTCAGTTCCCGGTGGAGGTTCTTGGGGAAGATCACGGGGATCCCCAGCCGGGTGAGCAGGACCGAGGCGTTGTCCAGGAAATCCGCCAGCCGTTCCTCCCCGAGGGCTACGGTTTTCCGGTCGGTCAGGGACCGCAGTTCCGGGAGATAGTTGGAAAGGGCCGTGGGGGCCCGGAGCACGTCGAGGGAACCGGTCTTCTTCACCGCGTCCTTGAGGGGGACCTTCTCGATTTCCCCTTCCCCCGATCCGGGCAGGAGGACCTCCATGGAAAGGGAGAATTCCGGGGCGCCGCCTGCTTTGGAAGGGGCCTTCCGCTTTTCCGCCGCGGCCTTGAGGGTAAACTGGTACGTGAAGGCGGAAAAGTCCGTCCTGAGCACCGCCAGCCAGTTGGCAATGGCCAGGGGCATACTCCGCAGGGCCGGGGACGCCACATCCAGGGCATCCCCCTGGAAGAAGAGATACAGGAGTTCCCGCACATGCCTATCGGCGGCCTGGCCCTTCCCCTGGGCGAAATAGAGCCGCTTCACCCATTCGGTGAGGAAGGCCGAGGCGATGAGGTCCACCACGCCCCGCCCCCCGGCATAGACCGGCTTTTTCTTCGAGGCCGCGGCAGTTCCCCCGGCCGCCGGCGCCCCGGAAGGCGGCTTCGCCCCCAGGGGGAGGAGCCGGTCCTCGTAGCGGGCCAGGGCATCCAGGCAGGATCGGATCGGGGGCAGCTGATCGTAGGGGAGCCAGATGATCCGGAGCTGTTTTCCCTCCCGGAGGGGCCAGGGGATAATGGCCCCGGCGGCGCAGAGGAGGTTGAGGAACTTGAAAAGATAATAGAGGAAAGTATAGCTTCCGGTGCCGTCCTCGGAGGAGAAGGACCGGAATTGGATAAAGGCATCGTAGAGGGAAGATCGTTCCAGGTCGCCGGAGAGGGTCCTCCTCACCAGGACCGGCTGGGCCCCGGGCTTGGGAGCGGCGCAGTCCAGGCTCCAGTGGGAGCGGGAGAAGCGGTGTTCCACGGACCCCGGATCCGGGTCGGACTCCTCCCCCTCCGCTTCCCCCGCGCCGGCATCCTCCCAGGGCACAAAACGGGCGGCCCGGTGGTAGAATTCCGCCAGTTCCAGGGAAAAGTCCTTCTCGCAGAAGGCCGGGGAGGGCGGGAGGAGAGAGAGGATCAGGTCCGTGCAGTGGGGAATCTCGGGGAAGTCCGGGGGATCCTGGGGAAGCTCCCGGGGCGACTTGTCCGCCGGGACCGTAAAGGGCGCCGCCAGGGCCTTGCCGCCGTCGGCCTTGAGGGAGGCGCCGTAGGGACCGGCCACCTCCCGGAGGTCGATGCCCCGGAGCCGGAACAGCACCTGGGGGTCCGCGTCGATTTCCCGGGCTATTATATAGTAGAGCGCCGCCATGTGTTTGCAGGGGTCCCCCACATCGGGGCAGGTACAGGAGCGCTTCATCTCCTCCCAGCGCCGGGGGATGAGGTTGATCCCTTCCCGCTTGAGCTTCGTGAGAAAACTCTCGGGCAGCTCCCCGGCGGCGATCCGGGCGAGCAGGGCGGGGTCCTCGCGGATCAGCTCAAAGAGCCGCTCCTCGTCCTCCAGCCGGGGGAAGGCAATTTCCACCCGGTAGGAAGGCCGGTAATGCCCCTTGACCTTGGCCACGGCCTTCCCCTCCCGGATGTCCAGGGAAAGGACCTTGCCCGTATTGGCGTAACTTCTCCCCCGGTCCAGCCGGGCCCCCATCTGGTAGCTGTCCAACACTTCGATAAACCACTTCCCCCAGGGGGTGCGGCCATAAGTCTGTCTCGCCATCGCATTTCCCTCCACTCCCAATTCAGCAGGGGCCCGGCTACCCCCGATCCATATCATCAGGGACGCAAATCCGGCCATGGGAGAGGAGCTTGGGATACACGACGATTCCCAGCCGCTTCTCCAGCGCCGCCAGACGCCGCAGTTCCCCCTCGTTCCCGATGGTCACCATCACCCCCCGCTTGCCCGCCCGGCCGGTACGGCCCGCCCGGTGCAGGTAGGCGTTCCCCTCGGGGGGAACGTCCAGGGCCGCCACGTGGCTTATGTCGGGAATGTCCAGCCCCCGGGCGGAAAGGTCGCTGGAGACCAGGGCCCGGATCCGGCCCCGCCGGAAGTCGTCCAGGGCCTGTTTCCGGCTCCGCTTGTCCATGTCGCCGTAGAGGCCCCCGGCTTTGACGCGGTGATACCGGAGTTGGGACACGATATTGCCCACCTGTCCCCCCCGGCCGGTAAAGACCAGGGTCTTCCGGGGGTCCGCCGCCGCGAAAAAGGACCGGAGCAGCCCTATCTTCTGCCGGTCCTCGGCAAAAAAGGCCCAGTGCTCGATGTTTGCCCGGTAGACCGCCTCGTCGCCGGCATCTTCGAGGAACGGCGCATCCCCCATGAGGGCGCACAGGCGTTCCCGGCTTGCCGCCGGCAGGGTGGCCGAACAGGCCGCGCTCTGGCGATCCGCCTTCATGAGGAGCGCCAGTTCCCGGGTCTCGCCGTAGAGGTCATCCGCCGTCAGCCGGTCCCCCTCGTCCAGAACCAGGAAGCGCAGGCGCCCCAGCCGGAGCTTCCCCATCCGGGCCAGGAGGAGGAGCCGCCCGGGATTCCCCACCGCCGCCGCGGGCCGGTTTTTTTTCAGGGCCTCAATCTGCCGGCCCAGGGGGGCGGAACCGATGAAAAGCCCCGCCTTGAGTCCCCCCCCCTCCAGGAGAAAATCCGCCTCGCCCTTTATCTGGGCGCAGAGTTCATAGGTGGGGGCGCAGACCACCAGTTCCGGCCCCGCCTCCCCGGCGGCAGGCCCCAAAGCCTGGATCAGGGGGAGGAGGTAGGCCAGGGTCTTCCCCGTGCCGGTGGCGGACCGGAACATGAGGCTCTCCCCGGCGGCCAGGCGGGGGATCACCCGTTCCTGGATTCCCGTGGGGGTCCGCAGGTCCCGGCGGTCCAGCCGGTCGAGCAGGGGGGAGCGGATGCCGAGTTCCGCGAAGGTCACCGGAGCCGCCTAGGGGGACGGGGGGCCGGACACCCCCCGCCGGAACCACCGGAAGCAATTCCGCCATTTAAGCTTCTGCAGGGTATGACGATCCTCCTTGGTCATATAGATTTCCAGCTCATCCATCAGTTCCGAGTATTCGTTGAGCCGGGGGGTCAACTGCCGGAGGTTTTTCTTCTTCGTCTGGGTCCCCGCCCGGTGGGAATAATGCCGGGAATGTTCTTCCAATTTGAGAAGCTGCGCCTCGATCTTATCCAGGAATTCATCTTCCGGTTCCGAAGCCTTCTTCCACGCGTCAAATTCGTACTTGACCACTCCCTGATTCCGAATTTCCCCCCGAAAGGTCCGGTAAAGGTTCAGCTTGATCCCCTTTTTCATGTAGGCCAGCCGGCCTTCCTTTTCAAAACGCCGGACGCTCACCAGGATATGGGCCGAATTGAGGAAGCGGAGCTGGCTATAGACGGACCCCCGTTTGACGAAATCGTTGTCCTCCGCCACATAGATGGTTTCGTCAAAGCCCTTGATCCGGTTAAAGAGCCGTTTCGTGACGAAGATGCAGAACCCAAAGGCCTTGGGATCGATGTAGAGGTTGAGCAGCACCGCCGCGTTCATCAGCCGGTGGATGATCCGGTCCAGCCGGTACTCCGAGAGGGGCCGGATCTCGCAGGTGGCAAGGTCCAGATAGCGGTCCTGCATTTCCCCGTAGACGTTCCGGATAAAGCCCTGGGGCAGCATCACGTCGGCATCCAGGAAAAAGAGGAATTCCCCCTGGGCCGCCCGGGCCCCCGCGTTCCGCCCCCCCGCGGGAAGGCCGCCGTCCACCACCCGGCAGCCGTACCCCGCGGCGATCTCCCGGGTGCGGTCCTTGGAACGGGCATCCGCCACGATCACCTCATAATCGCTGAAATCCTGGATCTTGATGCTTTCCAGCAGCTTGGGGAGCGTGGTCTCTTCGTTAAGAGTCGGAATGATGATACTGACTTTCATATGGTATCCCGGAGCATCAATGTAGCAGATCATCCATCAAAAGTAAAGGCCGCGCGTTGCGCCCTCTCCGATCTTCACGTTTCACGCTTTGTTATGGTATGCTTTCTCTATGATATCTCAGAGAACGTATGATGGATAAGTTCTTCCCCGCGATTCGGAACCCCAAGGAACTGAGGACCGAACTGGTCAGAAAATCCCTGCATGTACTCATTGCCCTGGTTCCCCTCCTGGCCGGCATAAACCGGCCCCTCACCATCGCCCTCCTCCTGGGGGGGAGCCTGCTCTACAGCCTCCTGGAGCTCCTCCGGCTTTCGGGGTTTCCCGTTCCGGTCATTTCCACCCTCACCGCGCTGGCGTCCCGGCGGCGGGACCAGGGCCATTTCGTCCGGGGGCCGGTCACCCTGGGAGCGGGGGCCCTCCTGGCCCTCCTGCTCTACCCCCCTCAGGCGGCCTCCATAGCCGTCTACACCCTGGCCTTTGGGGACGGGATCGCCAGCCTCGTGGGAAAAACCGCCGGCCGGATCCGCCCCTCCTTCCTTCTGGGGAAAAGCGTCGAGGGCTCCCTGGCCTGCTTTACCGTGAGTTTCATCGCCGCCTACCGGGTCTCCCTGAACTGCCGGATCGCCCTTTTAGCGGCCATGACGGGCACCCTGGTGGACATTTTTCCCCTGGGGGACTACGATAACCTGGTCATGCCCCTGGCGGTGGGGCTGGCGGTACGGGACCTCTAAAACCCGGCCGCTTCAGAGCCAGAGGTAGACCCGGTGCAGTTGGGTACAGATGAACCAGGTCCCCAGCGTCAGGATCACCACGGCCGGCACGGGCGTTATCCAGGTATCCGCGCTGATGAGCATATTTCTTCCCAAAAAAACCAGGAACGAACCGATGCCGACAAAGATATACTCCCGGGAGTCCCGGGAATAGGCGGAAACAAAGAAGCTCATGATGGTGATCCCGATAATGCTCGCTTCCACCATCCGGAACATCTCCATATAGCCGCTGAGCATGGCGAGGCTGCTGTCCCAGGAGAGGGCGTCGATGGGGACCCCCAGGGCGATCATCAGCGTCGCCGCGGTGAGGATAAAGACCACATAGCCCTGTTTCTGGATCTCCAGCCCCGAGGCATAGACGCTGGCGGTAAAAAGGGAAAAAATGCCGAAATACCGGCCAAAAAGCAATACCCGGGAAGCCATCACCAGGAAAACCCCGGGAAGCGCATAGACCTGTTTGAGGGGAATCATGGTGCGGACCCCCTCGAAGGCCAGGGAAAGGACAAAAAAGGCAAAAAAAAGGATCTCCGGGGCCTGGGTTTTTTCAAAAAAATAGTAGATGAGGATCATGGTAACCAGGGCGTAAACCACCGCGGCGGTCATGGCGGCAAAGGGCACGTAGGGCGCCGGGTCCAGAAAAGGGCAGACCAGGGCCTGGATGACGCCCCCGGAGCGCTGGACCGCCGCCGAACTCAGTTTGGGATACACCGGCAGGATAATGAAGGCCGCCACGGTAATGAGGCTCAGGGAGACCGTAGCGAGAATGATTCCTGCCTTAAAAAAGCCGTTCCGGCTTGAAATGGTCATGGTATTAAAGATAGCGTATTCCGCTCACTCCCTCAAGGGTCAAAAACCCCCTGAAAAAGCGTATGACGAACCAATCATGTATAATAGTCCTATTTTCCTCAAGAAGCCTCATTTTTATCCGATATGTATGAGAGAGGAGACGCTCCAATGGTTGGAAAAAAATCTGCCTGGGCAGCCCTTATGGCATTTATTCTTTGCGGTCCCTGTCTGTGGGCAGGGGATGTGGCCCTTTTTGTGGATCTGGGGTTTTCCCCGGATGGAAAAACCTATATGTTCGGTCAGTACGGCGTACAATCCGAAACCCTGCGCCCCTGGGCGGATCTGTATGTGGTAGACGTAGGCCGGAATAACTTTGTTTCCGGGGGAAGGATTTCCTATGTCCATACCGACCCGGTCATCGCGGGCCAGGATGGATCCGGCGCCCTGTACCGGCTCATTGCCAACAACGCCGCCCTGGCGGAACGGCACCGGATAAACTACCTCTTCCAGGGGCAGCCCCTCTTTATCGCCCTGAACGGCCAGGACGCCGGATCGGCCGCCGAATTCCGGGATTTTGAGAAGGGCGAATCCTACCGGGCCGCGCTGTCCGCTTCGGTAGAGGGAAGCGGCGAGAGCCTCCGGTCCTCCTTCCATATCAGCCTGGAACGGACCGGCCGGGACGGAAAGAAGCAGACCTATACCGTCGGGACCCCCCAGCTCAAGCGGCCCCAGATCACGTCCTACGGCATCAAGAAGGTCATGGTGGCCCCCCATGACGGTTCCATCATTTTCGTCATTGAAATGAGAAAACAGAGCGCCAACGGCTTCGACGTCCGCTATATGGTCGAGGCCCTCCGGCTTTAGGAGGGGGTAAAGACACAACAACGACGCATAACCACGTCGGAGCTGGGTCCGCCAACCGGACCCTTACAAACTTTTTGCGGGGGGCTATTTGTTATTTGCTATGGTGGCGCTGATTTCCCGGTGTACCAGTTCGGCGATAATTTCCGCCGGAGTCTTGTGGGCGGCTTCGGCATGAGCGGCAATTGCTCTGCTGGTTTCAGGGTCAAGTTTTACCGACATACCGTATTTACGGGCAAAATAGCCCGGTTTGCTCAAATCCGGCATAATGGTGTTTTTGGTGTAATAGTCGTCCCAATATTCCGCTTCCTGGTCGGTCATACCCTTCCTCCTATAGATCCAAGAATACATGATAAGCCCTACGGCATTTCATGGCATGGAATACATTGATCTTATCGCCTTCAAATATATTATACAGAATTTCAAGCGGATTACCACTGCGATCAAACCCAATAAGGAGGTTTTTATGTTCTTCCCCAGGCATGGCATGGTCAAATACGCGCTGTTCAAAGGCACTGCGAATGTCCGCTTCAAGGATACCATGTTTGAAGGCGGTAGGTTTGAAGATAAATTCTTCTTCCATAATTTAGATTCTACTACCCTCCTCATGGCGCGGCAAGCCGGCCCCGGCTCCCTTTCGGAGGCCTTTACTCGATGCTTCCTTCGTAGATTATCTTTTCGCTGCCGTCCACCGTCACGGTGATGTGGTCTTCGATGAGGCTCATCGCTTTATCGACCTGGACGACGTAGACGATGTCCGGGTTTACCATCTTGAGCATCTCCCGGGGCAATTCGGAAGAGCGCTCCACGATGATGCCCCGGGCAATCCTGATGATCGGGATGAAGGATTTGTCGAGGGTATGGGTCAAGAGGATTTCCCCGCCGTTACTGCGCAGCAGGGAGGACGCCTCGCTCAGGGTGTTCGCCTTTACGATGCGGCCCGTGCAGCGTCCGCCCAAACCGCGCTGCCCGCGCCCCAGGATCTTGCCGATGACGTGAATCCGTATCATGTTTGCCGAGTGCGGCGAATTGACCGGCACCCCCGCGGTAAACACCACCTTGTCCGACACCTTGATAAAACCCTCTTTTATGGCCGCGCGCTGGGCGCCCTGTATCGTGGCCTCGCTGTCAAGTTCGTTTTGAACGGCCAGCGGGATGATGCCCCAGTACAGCAGCATCCTCCGGCGGATCTTCTCGCTGGGGGACGCGCCGATGATCGGCCGCAGGGGGCGGTATTTGCTGACAAGCCGCGCGGTATTGCCGGAAATGGTCGGCGTGATGATGCAGGCCGCGTTTATCGTTTCCGCTATCAGCACGGCGGATTCCGCGATGGACTGGGGCATATCGCTTGAGCGCTTCAGCCGTCCCCGGCGTTCAAGCTGATGCTGCCGGTACACCTCCGCGGCTTCCACCGTCCGCGCGATCCGGTCCATCGTCTCCACCGCTTCTTCCGGGTACATGCCGTTCGCCGTCTCGCCGGACAACATCACGCAGTCGCTGCCGTCCAGAATCGCGTTAGCCACATCAGCCGCTTCGGCGCGGGTGGGGCGCGGGTTGCGGATCATCGAGTCCAGCATCTGCGTCGCGGTGATAACGGGCTTCCCCTCGTTGTTGCACAGCTCAATGATGTGTTTCTGCGCCAGCGGCACCTGCTCCGGCGGGATTTGCACGCCGAGATCTCCGCGGGCAACCATTATCCCGGCGGATACGAGGATGATGTCCCGGATGTTTTCCAGCCCCTCCTCGTCCTCGATCTTCGCGATGACCGGCATATCGGATCCTATCGACGCGAGGAATTTCTCTATGGCCGTAACGTCCTCGCGCTTTCGGATAAAGGAGGCCGCCACGCAGTCCATCCCCTGCTCCGCGGCAAACCGGAGATCCTCCATGTCCTGCTCCGACAGGGCCGGCAGGCGGGTACGCACCCCCAGCACGTTGACGTTTTTCCTGCTGCCCAGCTCTCCGCCCGCCTCAACCCTGCAGCGCATGATCCGCCCCTCAAGCGCGATACATTCGAGCGACAGAAGGCCGTCCGCAATCAGAATCCGCGCGCCCACCCTGATATCATCCGCCAAAAGCTCATAGCTCACGACGATACGCGCCGCGCCCCCCTCTTTCAGCGTAAAAACCCCGTCCGCGCCGTAACGTTTTTCCGCGTCCCCCGCGGCTATCACGTCCACCGTTTCGCCCGCCTCAAGCACGACGCTCTTGCCGTCCTTCACGAGGCCCGTGCGGATCTCCGGCCCCTTGGTATCCATCAGCAGCGCCACCGTCGCGTTCTCAAGCTCCGCCGCCCGCCGCACCATGGCTATCGCGTCCGCCTTGTCCGTATGATTGCCGTGCGAAAAATTAAACCGCGCGACATTCATCCCCTTACGGATGAGCGCCCGCGCCCGCTCGACGCTGTCCACCGCCGGCCCCATCGTCGCTATTATCCGTGTGTTTCTCATCCTTTCCATAAAACCATTATACCACATCCGAACAAAGGCCGCTACCTTCAAGAACCTCCCTTTTTGAGGGGGGGCGCTGTTTCCGGGCCTGATCGGCATAATGCAGCCTCATGGACGCGCCCCCCCTGGCTCCAGCCCGCTTCGCGGTCTTCCGCCACCCCCCCCATCCGCCGCCGAATCCCTGACGGCGCGCAACGGCCCCGCCGAACCTTCCCCATGACATTCGTCATCCCGCCTGTACTTTTTTCTCAATCTTTGGTATGATTGTATCGAGGATATTCCTATGAGCGACATTCAAGAACGAAAACCAGCCCGGGAGGGCCTGGACTTTGAGCATGTGTGGGCCATGTTCAAGGAATTCTCCCGTGAAGCGGACCGCCGTTCCGCGGAGTTGGACCGCCGGTTCGCGGAAACGGACCGTCAGTTTCAGGAACTAAAGCGCCTCTTCACGGATACGGACCGCAGAATGAAAGAGACGGACCGCCAGATGAAGGAAACGGACCGTAAAATCAGCAAATTGGGCAGCCGGATCGGCGAATTAATCGAAAACCTCGTGGCGTCCAATCTTTTGGGAAAATTCAAGGACCGGGGACTCGTCTTCTCGGAACTCAACGTCAATACCACTATCGAGAATCCCGACGGTACCTTCCTGGCGGAGCTTGATATCTTCCTTGAAGGCGGCAGTACCGCCCTGGCGGTGGAAGTGAAGTCAAAAGTAACGATAGCGGATGTCAAGGAGCACCTCAAGCGGCTGGAAAAATTGCGGCGCTATGCCGATGAACGCGGGGATACGCGGAAGTTCCTGGGAGCGATAGCGGGGGGGATTGTCCCCAGGGAGGCAGGGGCGTTCGTCATAGAAAAGGGCCTTTTCCTGATCCAACAATCCGGGGAAACCGCCGTCATCGCCGTCCCCGAGGGCTTCGTTCCCCGGACATGGTAGATAAACAACCTCCTTTTTTTGAGTAAACGCCGATGCCCCGGTTAAATTCCGTCCCCTTGACATGCCGCTCCTCCCGAAGGTACAATAGAAAAAATTGGGGGAGGGGGGGAAAGACCATGCCGGAGGCATATTCAGACGCGGCGGCCAATACGGAAAAATACCTTATCTTCACTATCCTGGGGAAGCATTATACCTTCCCGTCCCGGTTTATCAGCGAGGTTACCGCCTTTGAGAAGGTGTATCCCCTGCCCCTGCTGCCGCCTTATATCCGGGGCATCATCAACCGCTACTCCGTGCCCTACGCCCTCATCGACCTCGGCCTGCTTATCCGGGAAACGGCTACCCCCGAAGCCAAAGTCGTGGTCCTGAAGGAGGCGGTGGAAAAATTGGCCTTCCTCATCGACGATGTGGTGGACATTATTGATATTCCGGTTTCCGACATCCTCAAGTTTGAACAGGGAGCGGAATGGGATGACAGTACCGATATTATCGAATCGTCCTTCGAATGGCACGATACCGATGTATTCGTCCTTGGTATCCGGCAGATCCTCAACCGGATAACCACCGATTTTGAGGCTTAGGGCCCGTTCCATGCGGTATTTTCTCTGCGGCTTTGACGATTTTTTCCTGGGGGTACGCGAGGATTCCGTGGCCGCCATCATGATCTATCCCGATGCGGTGTCGGACATGATCAAACGGGATGAGGCCGGGGATGTGTTCTTTTCCCTGCCCCATTTCTTCGATCTGGCCGATAAAACGGTCCGGCACGGCATCGTCCTCAAGGCCGGACAGGGGGCCGGGGAACTCCCGGGGCTTGAACCCCCGGCGGAGGCAGGCGAGGAGGGGCCGCGGCAGGTGCTCCTGGTGAGGACCGTGGAACGGGAAGCGGACTTTGCCCCGGAGGATATATGCCCCCTGCCGAAACTGCTCACGGCCCAGGGGAAGGTTCCCTTTTTGAAGGGGATTTCCTTTGCCGGGCAAGCCATGATCGTGTTCATCGATCCCGCGGTCCTCGTCGCCCGGATGCTGGAAGCGGAGGGGGAGAAGGAGGAGAAATGATACGGGTCCTCATCGTGGACGACAGCCCCCTGGTACGGACGATAATCCGGGATTTTCTGGAAAACGACGAGTCCTTTACCGTGGTGGGGGAAGCGGAAAACGGCCTGGAGGCCCTGCAAAAAGCCCGGGAATTGGCCCCTGACCTCATCACCATGGATCTTGAGATGCCCGTGATAAACGGCCTGGAGGCGATTGAGGGGATCATGAAAACCATGAACATCCCGATTGTGGTAATCGCCGCCAAGGATACGGCCAAAAACGTCTACGAAGCCACGGTCAAGGGGGCCCTGGATTTCTTTGCCAAGGTTAATTTCACCACCGCCATCAGCGAGGAAAAACAAACCTTCATCCGCTCCTCCCTCAAGCGGATCTCCGGGATAAAGGCACGGCAAAAGGCGGCGGTAACGCCGGAACCGCCGCCTAACCGGAAGGTGGATGTCCGGGAAATCCGGGGAGTGGTGATCGCCGCCTCCACCGGAGGGCCCAAGGCCCTGATGTCCCTCTGCGCGGCCCTCCCCGCGGATTTCCCCGTGCCGGTGGTCCTGGTACAGCATAACTCTTCGGGCTTCGATGCGGGCTTTGTCCAATGGCTCGACGACTATACCCCCCTGAAGGTCAAACTTGCGGAGGAGCCGGAGGCTCCCGAAGGGGGAAAGCTCTACGTGGCCCCCACGGATAAGCATCTGACCCTGACGGGGGGGCGGTTTCTCTTTGACGACAGGGAACCGGTGAACAACCAAAAGCCATCGGCGGATATCCTCTTTAAAAGCGCGGCCAAATGCTGGGGCGCCGGGGCGATCTCGGTGGTCCTCACCGGGATGGGCGCCGACGGCGCCGAAGGTACCCGGTATATACGGCAGGCCGGGGGAATCACCATCGCCCAGGACGAGGGCAGTTCCATGATCTACGGAATGCCCAAGGCGGCCTTTGAGACCGGCTGTGTGGATATCGTCCTGCCCCTGGAAAAAATTCCCCAACAGCTCATCGATCTCATCAAGCCATGAAAAATAACCCCGAACCGCCGGATCAGATTCGGGACGAAAACCCTCCGATGGAACCGGTTCTCGAAAAACTCTCCCGCCGGGTGGAACAGACCCTGGGAATCCGGGCCACCGCGGATGCCCTGGAAAAACTGCGGGAGGATCTGGAGCGGCGCTGCGGCCCGCGCTGCTTTGAGGCCCCCGGCTTTTTTGACCGGATCTGCTCCACGCCGGAGGAGATCTTTACCGCCGCCCGGCTTTTAACGGTGAACGAGACCTATTTTTTCCGGGAAGAGGCCTCCTTTGAATTGCTGCGGCGGGAATTGCTGCCCCGGCTGACCCGGCAGAACCGTCCGATCCGGGTGTGTTCCGCGGCAAGCTCCATCGGCTGCGAAGCCTACAGCCTGGCCATGGTGATGGACCACTACAGCCGGACGGTGCAGCCCTTCAGCTTTGGAATCGACGCCTTCGACGTGAATCCCGAGGCCGTCGAAACCGCCAAAAGAGGCCAATATACGGGCAATTCCCTGCGGGAGGACGGATCCCGCTGGAAATTCCTCCTGGACCGCTATACCTTCCCCGAGGGAGACGAATTTGTTATCAGGCCCCTGATCCGGGAACAGGTACACTTTTATACCCGCAACCTCCTGGACGGCCTTATGGGAAACCGTTACGACCTCATTTTCTTCCGAAATGCCCTCATCTACTTTTCCCCGGACAAACGGCGCCTCCTCCTGGACCGGCTGACCGAGGCCCTCTACCGCGGGGGCTTCCTGATTCTGGGGGTCTCCGAAACCCCCGCAATAAACCATCCCCTCCTGGAATCCCGCTGCACCCTGGACTTCTTCTACTTCCAAGCCCCCCTCAAGGCGCCCCCCCCTCCGCCCCCGCCCCCGCCCCCGGAGGGGGTTTCATTGCGGGCAGCATCGCTCACGCCCCTATCGGGGTCCGCTCAGATACCGCTGCCCCCGCCCCCGGAGGGGGTTTCATTGCGGGCGGCATCGCTCACGCCCCTATCGGGGTCTGCCTCGCTGCCGGCGGTACCGGCGTCAAAGAAAGCCTCCCCGGGGCCTTCGGGGCTCGCCGCACTCATTGACGACCAGGGCGGGGCATGCCCCATTGCGCCTCAGCTGCCGGACTTACTCCGGCAGACCGGGGAAGGCCGTCCGGACCGGGCCGGGGACGAGTTTCTTGCCGGGGTGATTTATCTCTTGGGCCAGGAAGAGTTCTCCGGGGCGGACAAACTGCTTTCCTACATCGAGCGCCATGCGAACCACCGGTCGACGGGCCGGCGGCCAGCGGACCACCGGTCAGCGGACATCAGGTCAACGGACCTCCGGTCAACGGACCTCAGGTCCGACTACTCCGCATTTACCGCCTTCCTCCGGGGGGAGTACCACTACTTCAACCAGCGGAAAGAGGAGGCCGAGGCAAGCTACCGGGAAGCGGCGGAAAAAAACAGCGCCTTTTGGCCCGCCTTCTACCGCCTGAGCGCCCTGGCGGCGGAGGGAAACCCGGTACAGTACGAATACAAAACCCGCAA
>JAITRV010000011.1 GCA_031288215.1 Spirochaetaceae bacterium
CTGGACATCAGCAAGTACTTTGACAGCATACCACACGACAAACTCCGGGAAACACTGGGTCAACGGGTTAGTGACGGAGTGATAGCGGACTTTAGTCCGACGGGTAATCGGAAAGTGGTTACACGCGGGGGTGATGGAAGCGGGGAAGATGAGCTACAGCGAAACCGGCTCCCCCCAAGGGGGAGTCATATCGCCGCTACTGAGCAATATCTACCTGCATGAAGTACTGGACAACTGGTTTGTAACGGTGGTTCAGCCGAGGCTTGCGGGGAAATCGTTCATGGTACGCTATGCTGACGATGCGGTCATCGGGTGTGAGAAGGAGGAGGACGCCGACCGGATAATGAAGGGGAAAAGCCCTCCGATTTGCGAAGTATGGATTAACGATACACCCGGAGAAGACGAAGCTGGTAGACTTCCGGAAGCCTGCCGGAGAGCGCCGCAAAGGGAACGGAAGTTTCACGTTTTTGGGATTCCGGCATTACTGGAGGAAATCCCGGAAGGGGCGGTGGATAGTGGGACGGAAGACGGATAGTAAACGGCTGAGCCGGGCATTGAAAGCGATAGGGCAGTGGTGTCGGGAGAACCGGCACCGGGCGAAAGGAGACCAACACCGGGAACTGAGTGCCAAGCTGCGGGGGTACTATTACGGAATCCCCCTTAATTACGCAAGCATCGGGTTATACTACCAACAGGTAAAACGGATATGGTTCAAGTGGATGAACCGGAGGTCGGCGAAGGTGAGCCAGAACTGGCACGCGTTCGGCGAGTACCTGCGGAACGTTCCGCTTCCGGAGCCGAAAATAATACACTCCTGGAACTAAGCGAATCTTTTTCTTGAGGAACCGGATGCCGCGGACCTGTGGTCCGAAAATTGGGCACGTCCGGGTCTGTGGGGGTTCCGGGTGGGTGACCGCCCGGTTCTACCCGGCAAGGGCCCGGTAAAAGCCAACGGCTCATGGGACGCCGCCAGGTCCGACGTGATTGCTCTGCATAATGTAAAGCTCCATATAGAAAGCGGAACCTTGACTATCCCGAATGGCAAAAGTCTCCGGCTGACGAACGATGGCGGCGTGGCCAACCTCCGCTCGCTCACGGGTGAGGATGGCGCTCACATTACGATTGAGAGTGGTGGCTATCTTTATCTTGAGCAAAACGCCGTGGGCGCAAACTTCTATACCTCAATGGGCGATCCGGTAAGTTACACGATAACAGGTCCCTTCAACACTGTACCATCGGGCACCTATGACTGGACGGATGATGCCGATGGAGACGGTAACCCCGGCCGGCAGAAAGACTCCTAAACCCCCCGTGTAACCGGCGCACCAGCCGGCCAAGGCAGCCTCATCCGGCAGCCGTACCCGCTCCCACGCGGAAAGGCAGGCCGAGGGATACTCCCGCCGGAAATGCCCGGTACGTGCCGGTTTATCCCCCCGTGCCGGGTGAGGTGAGCAGGTCCTGTTCCCCCGAGGAGAGGGCCCGGAGGATCCGGCGTTTTACGGCGCCGGAGTTGCCGGTAAACTCGGCGATCCGCTTCCGTACTTCCCGGCGCTTGGAGCGGAGGCCGTAGGGGCAGGTGCAGGCCGCGGCCAAAAGGCCCTGTTCCCCGGCGCAGGCGATGATCTGCTGCTCCTCCAGGTAGCCCAGGGGCCGGACGAGGCTGACCGGGTATTTCCGGTAGCGGAGGAGCATGGGCATGGCCTCCAGACGTCCCTTGGCGGTCATGTTCATGAAGAAGGTTTCGATGATGTCGTCCAGATGGTGCCCCAGGGCGATCTTGTTGAAGTTGTTTTCCACCGCGTATTTGAGGAGTTCCGTCCGCCGCTGGGTGGAGCACCAGTAACAGTTCATCTTTTCCCCCTCCTTGAGCCGTCCGATGATGGGGACAAAGCGGTCCGTAAAGGGGACGCCCCATTCCTCAAGACGGGCGGAAAGGAAGCCCTTTTTGCAACAGGCGCAGAAATCGCTGGAGATGTGGATCGCCTCCAGGGTATAGTTCCGCTTGAGTTCCTGCCGGATCGAAGAGAGGGCCCAGGCCATGACCGTGGAGTCCTTGCCCCCGGAGGCGGCGACGAGGATCCGGTCCCCCTCCTCGATGAGGCGCCGCTCCAGGACCGCCTTGGCGGTGAGTTTTTGCACCACCCGGCTCGCGGCGGCCCGGCGTAAAAAGCGGTCAGCCATGGACGGCGGCAGGGGCCGCTTCCGCCACGGGGGCGGCGGCTCCGCCGTACCGGGCGTGAAGGTCCCGGACCACTAAGCTCGCCAGGATCATCCCCGCCGCGGCGGTGACGGTGACGGCGCTCCCGTTGATCACCTTCTTGGCGCCGCACCATTCCGGCCCCTCGCCGCCGCAGCGGCTGGGGCAGAAGCATTGGGCGGAACCGCAGGCGGTCTCGATCTCCTCATGCCGGGGGAGCCGCTCGGGGCTGTATACCACGGTAAAATGCCCCCGGAAGCCCCGTTTCCGCAGCCCCGACCGGACCAGCCGGGCCAGGGGGCAGCCCCGGCTTTCCCAAATATCGGCGGTCTTGAGCTGGGTGGGGTCCAGTTTCAGGGCGGTTCCCATGGAAGCATAGAGCCGCGCCTTGGTTTGGGAGGCCAGTTCGATGAGATCGAGTTTGTAGGTGAGGCTGTCGATGGCGTCGATCACGTAGTCCGCCTCCTCCAGGCCGAATTCCGCCGCGGTCTCCCGGGAAAAGACCCTGTTCAGGGCCCGCACCGTACAGGCGCCGTTGATCTCCCGGAGCCGTTCTCCCAGGACCTCGGCCTTGACCCGCCCCACGGTACGGGTCGTGGCCTGGACCTGGCGGTTGATGTTGGTCACGCAGACCCGGTCGGAATCCACCAGGGTAATGTGCCCGATGCCGGAGCGGACCAGGGCCTCGGCGCACCAGCTCCCCACCCCTCCCAGGCCGAAGACCTGGACCCTGGTCCGGAAAAGGGCCTCCATGGTACGGGCGCCGGTGAGGAGGGATAGCCGCTGAAAGAGCGGGTTAACCTTCACGGACATTCCCCCGCTTCCCCCGGTTCGCAACGAAAAACATTGAGGGTACTCCCATAGGCCTCTCCCGGGGCGCTGCCGGCGGTTTACCGGCCGTCCTGGGAAAGGGCCAGTTCCACCGCCCGGGCGAGCTGATCCCCGCAGGAGGTTGCCTTAGAATGGCATTCCAGGCCCTTTAATTTTTTTATGAGTTCCTTCGCATCCATCCCTTCCGCCAAAATGCCCAGGGCCTTGAGATTGCCGTCACAGCCGTTCTCAAAGGTAATGGAGTGAACCTTTCCCTCAATGACGTCAAACCATATTCGTGAAGAACAGGTTCCCTGGGTTCTATATTCATACATACGATGCTCCCTGCCGGAAATAGCCGATCCGATCCAAGATTCCCCGGAACCCGGAGACTTCACCTAATATACCGCAAAAAAGACCCTTGGTAAATCCCCCAGGCCCGTGCCGGAAACCAAAGCCCGGCGCGCCGGATTGCGGATCCGGGCCGCCGCCGCGGCGAGGAGGGGTCCGCTTTTAACTATTTTTTAACATGCCCCTGACCCCCCTTTAACATTTCCCCGGTATGGTGGGGCTATCTTAATGATGAGGAGTGAATTGATGAAGATCAAAAGAAAATGTGTCCTGGCGGTCCTGGTCCTGGCCCTGGCGATCCCGGGTTTCGCCGGCCCGTCCCGGGATAATTCGAACCAGTCCGGTTCGTCTCAGGCCGGTTCGGCCCAGCCTTCCGCCGCGGCCTATACCATCGAAGTGGCGGGGTCTACCTCGGTTACCCCCCTGATGGAACAACTGGCGGAGGCGTACGCCGCGGTGAAGCCCAACGTAAAGGTCAACATCAACGGTACCGGGTCCTCCGACGGGATCCGGGCGGCGGGAGCCGGAACCAGCGAAGTGGGCATGTCCAGCCGGGAACTGACCCCCGCGGAAAAGGGATCGGGGCTTCGGGAACTGATCATCGCCATAGACGGGATCGCGGTTATCGTGAATAACAATAACCCCCTGGCCAATGTGAGCGTCCCCCAGATTCGGGACATCTATTCCGGCAGGATCACCGACTGGAGCCAGGTCAGCCCCGGCAAGAGCGGGAAAATCGCGGTGGTTTCCCGGGAGCCCGGTTCGGGAACCCGGGGGGCCTTCGAGGAACTGATAGAGCTCAAGGACCAGCTCGTCCTGGGAGCCACGGAATTTGACGGAACCGGCGCGATCAAGGCGGAGATCTCCCGGAACGCCGACGCCATCGGCTACATCTCTCTGGGGTCGGTGGACGCCTCGGTGAAGACCGTGAACATCGAAGGGGTGGCGGCCAGTACGGCCAACGTGGTGAACGGCAGTTACCGGATCTCCCGGCCCTTCATCCTCCTTACCAAGCGGGAGGTCCACCAGGAAACCCAGCAGTTCCTGGACTGGATCATGTCCGCGGCGGGGCAGAACATCGTTAAAAAGAGCTGGATCGCCGTCCGCTAAGGGTTTGTTCATGATAGATCGCCGGAAAACAGATATACTTTTTATGCGGCTCGTTACCCTGGTTTCCGGCTTTTCCATCCTTGCCCTGGGGGGGATACTCCTCTTTGTCCTGATCCAGGGCGCGGCCCCCTTTATCCTTCCCACCGCTGCGGGGCTCCGGATCGTGGTGGAAAACATCCCTGAAATCAGGGTAAACGGCCGCCTCTACCGGGATGTCCCCCTGATCGACGCGCCGGCGGATACGGAGGCCCTGTCCCTGGGCTTCTCTTCCCCCGACGGGACGGAACAGGTCCTGGAACTGAAGTTCCTGTACGCCGAAAAAGACCCCGAGCGGATGCTGACCTTTACCGCCCATGAGGGAGGGGCCGTCGCTTCCCCCGAAGCCTTCGTGTATACGGTAACCTATCCGCCGGCGCTGCCGGGCCTGAGCCGGAAGGTCCACGTTATCCTGCCGGAGCCGCCCTACGGCCTTTTCCGTTTCCTCGGGGGGCTGGACTGGCGGCCCACCTACAACAAGGTCTACGGCATCTTCCCCATGATTCTGGGGACCATCATGGCCGCCCTGGGGGCGATACTGCTGGGGGTGCCCCCGGCGATACTCTGCGCCCTGTTCCTGGGGGAATTCCTCCCGGAGAAGGCCGCGGTCCTGGTCCGGGGGGCGATAGAGCTTCTGGCGGGGATCCCCTCGGTGGTCTACGGCTTCTTCGGCCTCATGGTGGTGGTCCCGGCGGTGAAAGGGATCTTCCGGGTGCCCTCGGGGAACGGGCTCTTCCCGGCGATCATCATCCTGGCGGTGATGATCCTCCCCACGGTGATCGCCATCGCGGAGACCTCCATCCGGGCGGTTCCCCGGTCCCATCGGGAAGCCTCCCTGGCCCTGGGGGCAAGCAGGATGCAGACCGCCTGGAACGTGGTGCTCCCCCACGCCCGCTCAGGGGTGATGGCGGGGATCATCCTGGGGATTTCCCGGGCGGTGGGGGAGACCATGGCGGTGATCCTGGTGGCGGGGAATTCCGTGCAGCTTATCCGCAGCCCCCTGGACAGCGTGCGGACCCTGACGGCCACCATCGCCCTGGAGATGGGCTACGCCCAGGGCCGGCACAGCGAGATGCTCTTTTCCATCGGGGTGGTCCTCTTCGCCCTGATCCTGGTTTTGAACAGCCTCATCCTCAGGATGCAGCGGAAGGGGGAACCATGACGGGTGCTCGAAAAAAACGCCGCATGGCCGACGCGGGCCTCTACGCCCTCATGGCGGCGGCTATGGTCCTGGTATTGGGGGTCCTCCTCTTTATCCTGGCCTATATTCTCCTCCAATCCCTGGGTTTCCTGAATCTTTCGTTTATAACCGGCTCCGGCAGGGGGGGGATCTTCCCCATGCTGGTGACCACCCTCTACGTGGTGCTGGTGTCCCTGGCCATTGCCCTCCCCATCGGGATCATGACTTCCCTTTTCCTCAACGAGTACACCGGGAATTCCCGGCTGGCCCGCCTCCTCCGGCTGGCCATTGAAACCCTGGCGGGAATCCCCTCGATCCTTTACGGCCTCTTCGGGCTCCTCCTCTTCTGCCGGCTCCTCGGCTTCGGCCAATCAATCCTCTCCGGGGCTTGCACCCTGAGCATCATGATCCTCCCGGTGATCATCAGAACCACCGAAGAATCCCTCAAGACCGTCCCCGATTCCTTCCGGGAGGCGTCCCTTTCCCTGGGGGCGACGAAGTTCCAGACCATCCGGCACGTGGTGCTTCCCTCGGCCCTGCCGGGGATCGTTACCTCCGCCATCCTCGCCGTGGGGCGGGTGGTGGGGGAGTCCGCGCCGGTACTCCTCACCGTGGGGATCACCCGGAATCTCCCCAAATCCCTCTTTGATTCGGGGCGCACCCTCACCATCCATCTCTACTACCTGACAAAAGAAGCGATTAACCCCGATGACTTCGGCATGGCCTTTGCCACCGCGGCGGTCCTCATCGTGGTGGTGGTGCTGATCAACACGCTGACGAAAATCATCGCGGGAACCGTGAACCGGTAG
>JAITRV010000062.1 GCA_031288215.1 Spirochaetaceae bacterium
GCCGGTGGCAACTTGGGTAAAGATAACGGCGAAGCTAAAAAGATTCGACAGGGACGACAGAAACACCAGGCTCATGATCATAAAAAACAAAAACAGCGGAAGGGAAAGTTTGTTGTGCAAAAACAGAAAGCCTCCCAGGGGCAGGGAAAAGAGGATTCCCGATTCGACCAGGGCCAGGAAAACGCCGAAGGTATATGCCTGGTCCCGGGTACAGCGCTTCCAGAACACGGTGTACTCGGCTATGGTATCGGCGTAGTCCCGGTAGGATTTCGCGGTGAGGTTAAATATCTTCATTACCGGCATCCCGTTGATAAACTGCATGATCGCGGAATTCAGCTTGCCCAAGAGCCGATGGTATTCCGGCATCTGATTGCCGGTTATCGCCACCGCCGCTATCTGGAGGACCAGGCCGATGACGGCCGGGGAGAGAATACAGAGGGCCATGGGAACGCTGAGGAAAAGCATGTAGCCGAAGACCGCCAGGGGAACAACCACGGCGGAAACCAGGTCCGGTATCTGGTGGGCTAGAAATTTTTCAAGCCGCTCCACATCCTCAATAATCACCTTCTTGATTTCGCCCATGGTATTGCCGGTAAAAAAGCCCAGCCCCAGCCGTGAAATATGCCGGCTGATTTCCCGGCGCACGGCATAGAGGGTGTTGAAGGCCCCGATATGGGAGAAACTCAAAGAGACGACTTGAAAGAGGAATTTTAATACGATAGCGAGAGCGGCGATCATGCCGTACCGTAATACCTCCGCCGCCTTCTCCTTGTCGCCGAAAAGATCGAGGAAGCTCCGGTACACCATCATATAGGGCACGATGGCGCAGAGTCCCGAAAGAACCGCGAAGGGCGCCGAGGCGTAGAGCAAAAGCCGGTTCTTCCCCGCCAGGGAAAGCACAAAGGCGATACCGCTTTTTTCTTGTTTGTTCATATATCCTCCTGTAGAGTACGCAAATAGTTAAATTAAGCTAACATGGTAATAAAAAAAATTGACCCTCTTTCTCGGTCTGATAAATTCCGCGCCGCCTTATCCCTCCAATAGTTTTTTCCATCCGCCGCTGCAGAAGATGCTGTAGGTTCTTACGCATTTCAGGGCTTCCTTCAGTTCGTCATGTCGAAGGATTATCTCAAAAAAGCCGGCGTATTGTCCCAGGGTAATAATATACACTTCCGCTTTTGATAGTTTTCGCAGCTTATAGCCCCGCCGCCGGGCGGCCCGCAGGTAGCGCACGGTCAGGTCCACATCCATCCTGATAATCTTCTCCTTAAAGTCCCCGTAAACCGTCTGTTTCGACGCGGAAATCAAAAGCCGCGCCGCGTCCAGGTGGTCATAGATGGAGCGAAACACGAGTTCCACTCCCCGGCCCGAATCCTCCCACATGGCATCCATGCCCTCCGAATCCAGAAGGCCCTCGTAGTGGTCCGTTTCTTCCCGCAGGGAATCGAGAATCTTATGGTACACCGGCTCGACCAGGGCCCGGTACAGGGCCTCCTTATCCGCGTAGTGCCGGTACAGGGCGCCCGTGGTAAGACCCGCCGCGGCGGCTATCTTGCGGAGGGACGCCCCCGCGTAACCGTTCCGCAAAAACTCAAGCCCCGCGCTCTTGAGGATTCTTTCAATGGTGTTGGCCGGGTCCGGCGGCATGATTCCCCCTGTCCGTCCGATAACAAGCGTTATCGGTAACAGTCGTTATCTTACCAGGGAAAATAATGTTTGTCAAGACAAATTTCATAAAAAAGTTAGTTTTATCAATCAGTGAAAATCCTTGCCCGGGGTATCGGCGTTTACCCCCCTTACGGGAGAGCCCCGGAGGCCCAGCCGGCGAGGAGGCCCTTGAGCCCTTCGTCCGTCAGTTTGAGGGTCTTGCCGCAGTGGGGGCAGAGGAAGCGGCCGTCTTCGTCAAGATGCTGTTTCCCGCAGCCGATGCAGTAGGTTTTGCCGCAGCCGGGGCAGGTTCCCGCGGGGAGTTCGTCTGGGGGCATGGCGAAGATCCGCAGGGGCGCCGCCGGGGGAGGAGCGCGGGGGACCCGCCATTCCCGGCCGCAGGAGTCGCAGGGGATGTGCCGGAAAAGGGCCTCCTCCATGCGCCGGGCGAGTTCGTCCCGGCGGGCGGCGGCTTCCCCGGCCACCGCCGCGTCCTCCAGGAGGGCGAGGATCTCCCGGAGTTCATCCCAGCGGCCCGCGGAGGCGTAGATCCAGCCCAGGGAAAGCAGGGAGGGGATATGAGCGCCTTCCAGGTCCAGGGCGGCCCGGCAGGCGGCCTCGGCCCGCGGGTATTCGCCCTTTTTGATTGCTACAAAGCTTATCAGTTCCAGTATCTCCGCCGTGGGCCGCTCCGGACGGCTCAGAACCGCGTCGGCTTCCCCGTAGGAGCCCGCTTCAATGAGCGCGGAGGCCAGGTTGCAGCGGTATTCCGCGTTGTCCTCCGCTATGGCCAGGGCCTTCCGGTAATACTCCGCCGCTTCCTCATACCGGCCGGCGCGGAACAGGAGATTCCCCCCGTAATTGGTCATCATCCCCTCGCCGTCCTCCTCCGGATCGACGGTGAGCAGTTCCAGGGCCTTATCCGGAAAACCCTGACGGTAATACAGTTCCGCCCGGTTGACCCGGATGGCGGGCACATCCCCCAGGAGGGCGGCGGCCTTTTCTAAATGGGCGCCGGCTTCCGTCAAGGAAACCGAGGCTTCCGCTAAAGAAGCCGAGGCTTCCTCCGCCTCTCCCCGGCTGAGGGCGATCTGGGCCGCCAGGTTGTGGACCCAGCCGTCTTCCGGGGACAGGGCCAGGGCCGCCTCCAGGTCCGCGAGGAGCGCGGGCTCCCGGCCGTCCCCGTGGAGGAGAAACCGGGTCTCCGCCAGGCGGAAGCGGAAAAGGCCGTAGTTCGGTTCCAGGGATGCGGCCTCTTCCAGCAGGGGCAGGGCCGCCTCCCGTTTCCCCTCCCGAAGGCGGAGGAGGCCCCGGAGGAAGGCCACCGCGCCGTCCGCCCGGGGGACGCTTTCCTGGGCTTGCCGCAGTTCCTCCGCCCGGGAAAATTCCTCCTCCGCCGTCTTCCAGTCCTCAAGGCCAAAGGCCCATTTCCCCGTCAGGGCCCGGGCCTCCCAATGCTCCTCCCCCAGGGATCGGAGCCGCTTTACGATGAGGGCCAGTTCCCCATCGTTTCCCTGGGCAAGAAAAACCCGTCCCCCCCGGAGATACCGGTCCAGGGCCTCCCCCTTCCGGCCGGCAAGTTCATAGGCGTTGGCCGCGTTCCTGGCCAGGAGGCCCTGCCCCCCGTCGAGGGCAAAGGCCCGATCATAGGCGGCGGCGGCTTCTTCGTAGCGGGCTTGATTGAAGAAGCCGTGCCCCAGCAAGGCCCAGAGCCCCGGTTCCTCCGGGAAACTCCGGAGCGCCTCTTTTCCGTATTCCTCCAGGGCTTCAAAACGCCGGCGGATATAGAGGAGCTTGGCCTTTTCCACCGCCGTCTCCCTGTCCAGGGACAGGGCCGCACAGCGGTCGAGGTATTCCTCCGCCTCATCGGGAAGGTCCAGTTCCAGGGCCAGGCGGCCCGCGAGGAGCAATTCCTTCCGGGTGAAATCATGCCGGGAACGCTCCGCGTTCCTGAGCTGGACCAGGGCCGCCTTGCTCTGGCCCATGGCGGCAAAGGTTTCGGCCAGCCGGAAGCGGCGTTGGGGGTCGATGCCGGCCTCATCGGCGTATTGTTCGTAGAGGGCCGCCACTTCGCCGATCCGGGACTCCACGGAGAGGGCCTCCAGAAAGGCCCGTGCGGTAAAGGGGGGCGCTGCCCCCCCTCCCCCCCGCCGTGGGGCCGGGGGCCCCCCGGACCCCCCTTCAGAGGCAGGGCCTCTTTCATAAGCGGGGCCTCCTTCGTAGGCGGCGGCAACAAAGCAGAGGCGGCCTGCGGGAATCGTGGCATCCTGGATCTCCGCGGCCCATTGGCCGTGGATGCGCAGGAGCAGATGCGTCCCATAGGCAACCACGGTCAAGGGGATGACCCCTTCGGCAGCGTCCGGGGGAGGAGGCGGCACTTCGGTCCAGGCAATGAGGGCCAGGGGGCTGCCGTTTCGGAGCACATCCAGGCGGAAATAGCCCTTGTTGGAGATCAGGACCATATAGGCGGTCCGGTCATCCACCATCCGGAACATCAGTCCCGCCGCCGCATAGCCCCCCAGGCCTTCCAGACGGATCCGCCCTTCAATGACCTGATCCCCATAGCGGTACTGGGGAGCGGCGATCCAGGCGATACAGGGCCGCTTCTTGAGGGCCAGGACCAGGGCGCCCCCGGAGTAATCCGTCCGGATATACCCATCATGGGAAATTTCTGAGGTAATCTCAAAACGGGTATGGCGGGGCGCGGAAAAATCAGCCGTCCAGGTTTCCTCGCGCAGGGTATCGTCGAGGGCCCCCCCGGCCTCCCCGCCGGGCTGTTTTCGCCGGAGGAAGCGGAGGCGAAAGAGCTTTTTCAGAAAACCGAACATAGGGATCGGTATACCCTAAAAACACATAAAAGTCGAGACTCAGGAGCGCGACGAGGGCCGGCGTTTACCCCTTGCCCCTCCCCGTTCGGCATTTTTGCCTGTTTTACGATTCTTGTATTTTTACTTTTTTACTTGACGAATGAATCAAACGGACCTATCATAGTACAGGGGAAGCTCATTTTGGCTCAATCATGATGTATGGGAGCCTTCAAGTAAACCGGAAGCATCCGATAACGGCAACATACATTGTGAGAAAGACGACGGTCACCGGGGCTCCCGCATTTACTCAAAAAAAGAAGAAAAACCACGCCGGACCATAGTCCGCCAACACGCCGGACCTATGGTCCGCCTTGTTGTTTGAGATTCATGCGTTTGTCCGTGCGGTCTTTGCGGGGCCGGCGGACAAAAGTCCCGCTGACCGTGGATAACGTTTACTTTTTGCAGGCGGAGGAAATGATGAAAGTACATGTAGTATGCGGCCTTCTCGTATCGCTCATGGTTTTCTCGTGTATCGGCCTGTTTGATAACGGATTTGATGAGGCTCTTTTTAGGAAAGAACGGGCGGCATGGGAAGCCCAGGGGCTGCGTTATTACCGCTTTGCAGCAACCTGCCGTGCGAGTTTTGCTGGTTTTGCACCTGAAACTTTTGAATGTACGGTATTTCCTGACAGGGAAGCAGAAGTGGTATTAACATCTCACTACATGCCTGATGTGTATTATGGAGATACCATTGACGAAATCTATCAGTATATTGCGGATACAGTGGCAAATGGGGGTCATCGTTTGAATATTACAGTACGATATAATAAGGAATACCACTATCCTGAATATCTTTTTGAAAGTTCTAGAGGTGGCGGCAGTGATGAACTTGAAATAACCGAATTTGAACCATTGGGTGAGTAAGAATTTGTAAAGATGTACTGATGTATGAGGACGAGGATAGACATGGAGGGACCGATGCGTATAATTTTCGCCCTTTTCCCGGTGTCGCTTGCGATGCTTATTATCAATTCCTGTCCTCTGGAAGATAGTGGAGCTTCAATGCTTTCGCCAGCTATCGCGATGCAGATTATCGTGGAGAACAAGGGAGACCTTCCGGCAACCGTCAAGATCCGCCATGTCTATTCCGGCGAATGGAAAGACGGTAAAGCGGAATACTCAGACTGGTCCACCATAGAACTCGCCGGAGGGGAGAGCCGGACCATAAACCACGAAACCACCAGTTATGTGTATAAAGGCAAACGCCAGGAGATGAGCGGGTTCATCCTCTTCAACGACTATTTATTCAATGATATGAATATGCGGCATGACAACGACAGTTCATCCTTTGAACTGGAAATCACGAGAAGGGGGATGACCAGGCGGCTTGCGGGGTATGATACGAAAGACGGCGCGTTTATTGAGACCGGGCTGGGAGACTTAAAAATGGTGTTAGATATTCCGAGCATGGTAACTATACTTCATCATAAGGGGGGGCAAGACGGAATATTCTTTATAACCATTCCGTATATCTTACTCGCAAACCTCACCATTGAAAGCAACGGGACCTGTAAGTTTGAGTATACGAATATCTATGAAAGCGGTAATACGGAATTCCCCGACTGACCTCTGCCGGCGGCGCTTGGCACTCAAACGGGTGCCAGGCGCCAAATCTCTCCCAGTTTCAAATTCTATCCCCGAGCCCCTTTTCAATCTTACTTTCAAAATACGCCCTCATAAAAACGTCCTCCGCTTCCATCACCCCCGCCCACTTTTCCGGTAACTC
>JAITRV010000074.1 GCA_031288215.1 Spirochaetaceae bacterium
ATGGGCTCTTTGACCGTGAGGCTGGCGCCGGCGCTTACCGTAACCGCCACTGCGTCCGCTCCGCCGATACTGGGGGCGTCAAGGATGCCTTCCACGACCAGCGTTTTAATCGTGCTAAGCCCCACGGTTACCGTAACCTCTGCGCCCGCGGGGATGGTGAGGGCGGTGATCGTCTCGTCATCCTTTGCGGCCGGCGTAAGTGCCACATGGCGGGCGGCGCTCAAAGAGGGGGCAAGCCGGGCAATATCGCTGGGCTTGATCTTGGTCTGGGGCTGTACAAGCTCCAGCTTGCTCGGATCGACGGGCACGTTTACCGCACGGCTTGAGGTTCCCTCGGGAAGGATCGCCAGCAAGGGGGTAATATCATCAATGACCAACTCCGATTCGGCACCTATCGAGAGGATCGTGCCCCCCGCGAAGCGCACCTGACTGGTCGTCAGGGCGGAATTGGCGCCGATGCTGTCGCCGACGAAGTTGGTGACGCTCTTGCGCTCGTCCGTTAGCAGCCGCCCCCCGGGCTGAACTTCCACGCGGCCTTCCCGCCCGATAAAGAGCTTGCCCGCGGTGGTGGCGGATATGCCGGTGCTGTTACTCACTATCAGGGTGCCGTCAACCACGAGATTGTTGCTCCCTATGACGGCTTTTGTGGCAGGAGCGCCGCTGTTTTGGAGCACCAGGGTTTTCCCCACCGGAATCACCGTGTTTACGTCCAAGTCGCCCCCACCGGCAATGTCGAAGCCGATTGCCTGCCACTCGGGGTGATCGGTATTCAGCAGATCCTCCTTGAGCCGCGCCGCGGAGGGTGAGGTGTGATCGATCGCGATGCCGGTATCGGGATTGACCGGCGGCGTCCCGCCGCCGTCATCGCCGCCGCCGTCGGTGGGGCAGCCGGTCAGCACGAAGATTGCGGAGCATACCGCAATCAGAACAAAGATAAGACTCCGTTTCATCATAGAGTCCTCCTTAAAAAAAACTTCATTCGGACCAGGTCCGAATGACCGCGGAATCCGCGGTAATATATAGTAAAGAGGACCCCCATTGCCTTTTCCGTCCCGAAGGGGTATGATAAAAAGGCATCATGTGGTTCCGGAACAGCGAATCTGGCAAGGACGCAACTGTTCCGGGAGTCCTCTTTGTGCAAGAGAAAAGAAGGAGAGCCGCGGAAAGCCTCATCAAAACCGCGGCCCCCCCAGAGAGCACCAAGGAAGGGAAAAAAAGAAGGGGGACCGCGGAAAAGCCTAATAAAAACCACGGCCCCCCCGAGGGCACCAAAGAAAGAAAGGAGGACCGCGGAAGAGTTTGAAACCGCGGTCCTCCCATGGGCCCGAAGGCCCTCAGAACCAGGGAAAAAGAACGAATAAGGGGGGCGTGGTCTGAAGCGGCGTAGACCGAAGATCCGATGGATAGTGCGATGCGTCGGACTGAAGGTCCGCTGAACACAAGACTCCGGTTACCCATAGAGCCCTCCTTACATCAATATACACCCGCGATCAGATCACGGATGTCCCCGACGCAGATCAGCGCCGGACGTTAATAAAGAGGACTTACGCTTGTAATTATTACCCGAATAGGTTAGAATTACCTTGCGTAATGCAACCCCGGTGGCAGTGTAATCTTGGCAGACGTGCTGCCCCCGGGGTCCTCTTTATAGAACCCCAAAAGGTTTGGCCGCCGGGAAGCGGCCGGATATTTTGTTCTCTCTTTCAAGAACCTACTAAATACTATATCACGCTTTGATAAAAAAATCTTGGTTTTTTGAAAAAATTCGTGATTTTTTTTGATTTTTTTAAATTTTTTTTGCTACCACGAAGCCCCTCCCATTCCGGGGGTGGTAATTACACCCACAAGCGGCTATACTGAACATCCCGGACCGCATCTGGATTATACTTATCGTGAGGAGTTTACCCTATGGCGCTCATACGCTGCCCCGACTCGGGACTCGCCATTGCCGATCCCCTGGCGCTTCCCCTGACGGGAGGGGAGCCGGGTCTGGACCGGGAGCATCTGGACCGGGCTTTGGCGGGGATGATCCTCTCCGCCTCGGGGTGGCGGGGGATCTTTGCCGAAGACGGCGGCGAGGAGGGCCGCGGGGAAGGGATTGCTCCGGCCCACCGCATCCTCGCGGCCCTGGCGGCCCGGGTGTTTGCCCGGTACCTCAGAGGCGCTCGCCCCGGCAGCCCCCTCAAGCCCCGGGTGATCCTGGGCATGGACACCCGGCCCACGGGACCCGCCATCGCCGACGTGATGTGCCGGGCCTTTCTGGCCGAAGGCTGCGCCCTTCGTTTCGCCTTTATTACCGCGGCCCCGGAGATCATGGCCTATGCGAGGACCGGCGCGGGGGAGGGCTTCGTGTATATCTCCGCAAGCCACAACCCCATCGGCCACAACGGCCTTAAATTCGGCCTTAACGACGGGGGGGTCCTTCCGGCATCGGCAATTCAGCCCCTGATTGAAGAATTCCGGGCCCTGGCAGGAGATCCCGCCATAATCCCGCAGACGCTTGCCCTCCTGGGCCGGGCGGACGCTTCCGAACTGGAGCGGATCTACACCGGCGTCGCGGCGGTCAAGGCCGAGGCCTCCGGGGCCTACCTCGCCTTTGTCCGGGAAACCGCCTCCCTCCCCATCAAGGGGCGGGAGGGGAAGGATCAGGGGCTCCCCTCCGCCGGGGGACCGGAGGCCCCCCGCCCTCCCCTTCTGACGGGACGGCTGGCCCTGGCGGCGGATTTCAACGGGTCCGCCCGGACCCGTTCCATAGACCGGGAATTTTTCACCTCCCTGGGCCTGGGCTTCTACGGGATAAACGACCGGCCCCGGGAAATCGTCCACCGGATCGTGCCCGAAGGGGAAGCCCTGGAACCCTGTATACGATTGCTGGAAAGCCTCCGGGAGCGGGACCCCTCGGCGCTCCTGGGCTATGTGCCGGACTGCGACGGGGATCGGGGAAACCTGGTTTTCTGGGACGGGCAGCAGGGGCGGCCCCTCGACGGGCAGGAGGTTTTCGCCCTGGCCTGCGTGTCCGAGCTGGCCCATCTGGTGATTACCGGGGAACTCCGCTGCGACGCTCAGGGAAAGGCCCTGGACAAGGCGGCGGTGGTGGTGAACGGCCCCACCTCCCTGCGGGTCGACCGGATCGCGGCGGCCTTCGGGGCCGAGGTATTCCGGGCGGAGGTGGGGGAGGCCAACGTGGTGGGCCTGGCCCGAAAGCTCCGGGAAGCGGGCTATCTGGTGCGGATCTTCGGGGAAGGGGCCGCCGGGGGAATCATCATCCATCCCTCGGCGGTACGGGACCCCATCCACACGGTGCTGTCCCTGGTAAAACTGCTGACCCTCCGCAGGAAGGGGGAGCAGGAGGGGTTTTTTGAACTCTGGTGCCGCCTTTCAGGCCGGGGGGAAGTACGCGGCGATTTCAGCTTGACCGACATCATCGCCGCCCTCCCGCCCTTTGTTACCACCAATGCCTATGCCCCGGAGGCCCTGCTGCGGATAAAAACCACGGACCCGGATCGCCTCAAGGACCGCTACCAGGAGATCTTCCTCCGGGAATGGGAGGATCGGAAAGAAGGGTTCCGCAGCCGTTATGGCATCACCGCCTGGCGGGCCGACGCCTATGTGGGCATGGAGGAAAAGCGGGGGATTTCCCGGTTTTCCGAGGCAGGCCGGGGGGGATTGAAGGTCCTCTTTGCCGATGGGACCGGGGAGATTCGGGCCTGTATGTGGATGCGGCCCTCCGGCACCGAGCCGGTTTTCCGGGTCATGGCCGATGTGGAAGGATCGGACCGGCGCATGGAGCGGGAGCTTATCGAATGGCAGCGGCATTTGGTCGTTCAAGCGGATGAATGAGGATAGAAGGAGCGGGAATATGGGTATACGGGGGGAGTTGTTTTCGACGAAGGTCTCTCTACAGAACAGAACCTATTTTTTTAACGTGAAGGAGAACCGTCTGGGGGATCTGTACCTCAACGTGGTGGAAAGCAAAAACCGGGACACCGGGGGTTTTGAGCGGCAATCGGTGGTCCTCTTTGCGGAGGACCTCCAGGAATTTCTCCGGGGCTTCGACGAGGCCCTCAAGGTGCTGGAAAAGGCGGCCCGGGAGAAACGGCGGAACGTCTCCCGGCCGGGACCGGGCCATAAGGACCGGCCCCGGACTTCCGATACGGAAGCCGCTGTCCGGGAGGGGGGCAAGCGGGTGCTGGTGAAGAAAAAATCCGCCACGCCGCCGGGGGATTCCCCCCAAGCGCCCCCCAAGCGCCGATCGGTCCGGGCAATCCGCCCCCAGGAGTAGCCGCGGGACGGATTGCCGCGCAGGCAACACAGGACCTTTTTTCCGGGGCCGGGGGCCCTCTCAGATGGCGGCGGATCCGCGGCCCCCCCTGCTCACACCCCTAGTAGGCTGGCAGGACTAAAGAACAGGATATAAATGATGAAGTTTTATCCGGGCGTCCTCCGTTGTAAACTGCCACTTCACTATCTTTTGTTTCTCGTTTCGCTCAATCTGCCATG
>JAITRV010000201.1 GCA_031288215.1 Spirochaetaceae bacterium
GGCAGGACCAGGGACGCCGCGTGGAGGCCCAGCCGGGCGAGCAGGGGCCGTTCGTCCAGGGGGTCCCCCTGCCAGCCCCGCTTGAAGGAGGACAGGTACACCGCCTTGGGGGAGCCGTAGAGGGCGTCGCAGACCAGGGGGTGGCCCAGGCTTGAGAGGTGCGCCCGGATCTGGTGGGTCCGGCCGGTGGCGGGAACGGCCTCCAGGAGGCTGTAATTCCCCGCGCTTCCCACAAGCCGGAACCGGGTCAGCGCCTCCTTCCCCCGGTAGCGGTCCACGATGGTCCGGTGCCGCTTGTCCCCGTTGGGAACCAGGGGAAGGCCGCACTCCGTCTCCGCCCAGGCGGGCCGGCCGTGGACCACGGCGAGGTAGGTCTTGGTCGGCGCGCGGCCCTCAAAGGCCGCGGAAAGCCGTTTATGGGTCTCGGCGTCTTTGGCGAAAACCATCACCCCCGAGGTATCCCGGTCCAGGCGGTGGACCCGGTAGATACGGCACATACGGCAGGAGAGGAGCAGGTCCAGCCGCTCCCGATCCTGCCCGTCGTCCCACCGGTCAGGCCCGGAGAGAACCCCCGCGGCCTTGTTCACGGCGAGGATCCGCGCATCCTCGTAGAGAATCGTATAGGGCGCCTGGCGCTTCATCGTCGCCCTACTTAATCAAACCCCGCGCCGGAGGAATATAGCCCCCCTGGAGGGTTGAAATATCGTTGGTAATGATCATCGCGGTCCCGTCGATGCGGTGGATCGCCCGGATAATATCCTCCTTGCCCTTGCGGTTGGCAAAAATCATCAGCACCGTCTTATCCGAATCCCTGCCCCGGGCATCCACGGTGGTAACCGCGTAGCCCTGCTCCCGCAGCAGGGAGATCATGGCGGCGCTGTTCGTCTTGGAAATAATCGTCTGGATCATCACCTTCCCCAGGGCAATGTAACTCTCGATCCGCGACCCCAGGTAAATCCCCAGGGAAAAACCGACGCTGTACACGATCCCCTTAATAGGCGCCTCGGCGATCCCTATAATCACCCGGGACGCGATAAACGTCCAGAGGACAATCTCGAAAAAAGAGAGCGCCGTCCCCACCCGCCGGTACCCCTTGTTGATGAGGATCAGCCGGATCGTCCCCAAAGCCACCTCCACCACCTTGGAAAAGAAAATCAGGAGCAGTTCCCACACCGACACGGCGGTAAAAAAACGAATGATTCCATCCATCACGAATCCTTCCGTCATAAAATCCGGCCCTTCAAGAAGGGGGGGCTGTTTCCGGACCTTCACGGCATACCGAAACCCTTCCTCCCCGCCCCCCCTCCGCCGGAGCCTCCTCCCCGGCTGCGCCGGGTCCGGGGTCTCCGGCTACCCCCCATCCCGCAGGGAGGACGCCGCCCCCACTTCTATTATGGCATACGGCTCAGGCTTTATACAAGGCATATTTGGTGCCTGGCACCATAGCCCCGCCGGGCTATAAGAGCCGGATCAGGACCATGTAGAGCAGGGTGCCCCCGAAGATGCTGATCAGGGGATTCCGCTTCCGGAGGTGGACCAGGGCGGTAACGCTTGATGCGATCAGCGTTGGGAGGAAGCGGCGGGGGTCTTCCCGCAGGGGGCCGGCGATGGAGTTGAAGGCCAGCACGGTCATGGCCACCGGGGGGGCCACCCGTTCCGCCAGGGAGAGGAGACCAAAGCCCCGGGAGTTCCGATCCCCTTCCCCCTTGTCCCGGAAGAACAGGAAGGGAAAGGCCCGGCAGAGGAAGATGACGGCCCCCATGAAAACGGTGTAGACCAGGGCGCTTTGCAGGCTTAACATGGGGATGCCCCCGGATTGTTGCGGTCCTTACCGCCCTGATCCAGGAGCCGGACCAGCACCAGGGAGAGAACCATCGCCGAGAGGAGGGAGAGCCGGGAGGGGAGGAGCAGGGTGCCCAGGATCGCCGCCAGGGCGGAAACCACGAAGGGCAGGGGCCGCTTGACCCGGAGGATCTGTTCGATCATCAGGACGATGAAGAGGGCGGTCAGGGCAAAGCTGATGCCTTCCATATTGAAGGGGATCAGGGTCCCGGCAATGGCCCCGATGAGGGAGCCCGCCACCCAGTAGGCTTGATTCAGCAGGGCAATGTAAAACATCAGCCGGCCCTGGCGGTGGGGCTTCGCATCCTCCGTCCCCGGGGCGGCCGCCGGCAGGGAAGAGAGGAGGGCGAAGGTCTCATCGGTGAGGGCGAAGATAAGATAGAACTTGTAGGGCCCCGCCTGGTTAATCCGCTTGAACAGGGAAAGGCCGTAGGCAATATGCCGGGCGTTTACCACCAACTGGACCAGGCAGGCCTCTCCCAACGAGGCCCCGGCGGCAAAGAGCCCCACGGCGAGGTACTGTCCCGCCCCGGCATACATGATCACGCTGGTAATCAGGGAAATCCACCAGGGGTAGCCCGCATCCACTATCAGGAGGCCGAAGGCGATGCCGATGGCCATATACCCCAAAAGGACGGGGATCGAGTATTTCAGGGCTTGGACCAACAAATTAGAAGAATTAAGCGGCTGCTTCATAGGAATAGGTAAGCATACCCCCTTGGCGGTTTTTTGTCTATGGGGTGGCAAGGCCGGGGGATACCTGCGCCGGCTGATCCTCCCGGCACGGGCCGGCACAAGAGAGATCTGCCGGGGGGGTCCTGTCAGGGGAAAAAACATAGGGTCCCTCCGGTGGCCCCTCCCTATGTTTTTCCCCTGACACCCCCTCCGCGATTCTATCCTGTGCCGGCCCGTGCCGGGCTTTTCCGGCGGGGTATCCCCCGACCTGCCTTTGCCGCGTGGGGGCGGGTACGGCGGCCGGATGAGGCTGCCTTGGCCGGCGTGGTGGAGGCTTTGCCGGGGGCAAGAAGCCGGGTCAGGGCTGGGGTGGAGGGAGCAGTTAGGAGGGAGGAGTT
>JAITRV010000214.1 GCA_031288215.1 Spirochaetaceae bacterium
GCCGGCATGGATGCGGGGCAAAAATTATCCGTATCGGAACTTACCGAGCGGATCCGGCAATGTTTGGAGGGGAATTTTTCCCGGATAGTTTTGGAGGGAGAACTGTCCAATTTCCGGCCTTCCAGTACCGGTCACCTCTACTTTACCCTGAAAGATGCGGGGGCTTCGATTTCGGCGGTGATGTTCAAGAACCGCCTCCGCTCCCTTACCTTTGAGCCCAAGGACGGGATGCTCCTGCGGGTCCGGGGAAACCTGTCGGTTTATGCCCAGCGGGGGACTTACCAGATAATCTGCGAGGAGATGGAGGATGCCGGGACCGGGGACATCCTGGCCATGCTGGAGAAGCGGAAACGGCTCCTGGCGGCGGAGGGGCTCTTTGACGAGGAGCGGAAGAAGCCCATCCCCCGGTTCCCCGAGACGATTGCGGTGGTGAGTTCCCCCACGGGGGCGGCAGTTCGGGACATCCTCAACATCCTCGCCCGCCGGGCTGGGGGAATCCGGGTGATCATCCTCCCTTCCCCGGTTCAGGGAAGCGATGCCGCTCCGATCCTGGCCCGGCGCATAGAGCAGGCCAACCGGTGGCGTCTGGGGGAGGTGCTGATCCTGGGCCGGGGAGGGGGCTCCCCGGAGGACTTGCTCCCCTTTTCCGAGGAAGTCCTGGTCCGGGCGGTGGCGGCCTCGGAGATTCCCGTGATCAGCGCCGTGGGTCATGAGATAGACTGGGCCCTTTCGGATTATGCCGCAGACCTCCGGGCCCCTACCCCATCGGCGGCGGCGGAACTCGTGAGCGCCCACCGGCAGGAAACCCTGCTCCGGGTACGGGAGCAGGCGGCCCTGTTCATCAGGACCATCCGCTCCCGGATAGAGCGGGGGCGGCTCCTCACCAAGCCTTTCAGCCCGGAGGATCTGGAATACCGGTTCCGGGCGATTCTCCAGCCCCGGCTGGTCCGGTTCGATGACGCCAAGGAGCGGCTCATCATGGGTCTGGCCGGCAGGATCGCCGATCTCCGCCGGCGGCTGGAGCTTTCCAAGCTCGCCTTGAAAGCGGGGAGTCCCCAGGCCGTCCTGGAACGGGGCTTTTCGGTGGTGATTAATGAAGAAACCGGTAAAGTGCTCAAGGATTCCGGCGAGACCAAGCCCGGGGACCGGCTGAGTATCCGGCCCCTGAAGGGTCTCGTGAAGGCCAGGACCGAGGCGTCCCAGCTTCCGGCCTCCCCCGGAGTCTGATGGCCGCCGTGGTCCTCCGGAAGACGACCCTTCTGGACTATCCGGGGAAGGTGGCGGCGGCGCTGTTCTTTCCGGGCTGCAATCTCCGCTGCCCGTGGTGCCACAACCGGGAGCTTATCCGGGGAGACGCCGCCGGGGAGCTTTCTCCGGAGGAGGCCCTGGGGCACCTGGAGAAGCGCCGCGCCGTCCTGGGGGGGGTGGTCCTGAGCGGGGGGGAACCCACCCTCTACCGGGGGCTGGCGGGCCTGATCCGGCGGATCCACGGCCTGGGGCTGCCGGTCAAGCTCGACACCAATGGCATGGACAGCGGCGCCCTGGAGGCCCTCCTGAGGGACCGGGAGACCAGGCCGGACTACATCGCCCTGGACCTGAAGGCGGCGCCGGAACGGTACGGCAGCCTCCTCCCCTCCCCCGCCGCGGCGGGAGAGGCCGCCTCGATCCGGGCCCGGGGGGAACTGGAACGGAGCGCCGCCCTGATCCGGCAGTCGGGGATAGAGCGGGAATTCCGCACCGTGGTTCTGCCCGGGAGCTTTCTCGGCCCTGCGGACATCGCCGGTCTCGCTCCCCTGGCGGACGATTCCCCCTGGTATTTCCGGCCCTTCCGTCCGGGGAACTGCCTGGACCCGGCCTGGGACCGCCTTGAGGCCCCCCGCCGGGAGGAGGTCGAAGCCCTGGCCGAAACGGCCCGCTCATTGGGGAAGCGGGGAATGGTTCCGGGAGTATAGGCTGGCGAGATAGCCCCGGTTATAGCCGAGGGTTACCGTATACTCTCGTCCGGAAGTTTCCCCCGGCCCGTTTTGTCTGCCTTCTGATACCGCCGGGCAAGCTCCCCGCATATCTTTTTCTTGTTACATCGGTTACAAGAAAAAACGAGAGCGTTCTTCCATCGTTACTGGTTCAAGAGGGCTCTGTACTCCGCCGTGTAGCGGCGGAGCTGGGGGGTTTCCGGCGACAGGGCCAGGGCTTGTTTCAGATAGTATACTGCCCGGCGTTCGTCCCGGCGGCGGTGGTATATCTCAAACATGGCGATTAAGGCGTTGAGGTTCCGGGGGTCTTCGAAGAGGCTGGAACGAAGGTCGGCCATCACCGCATCTTCATTGTTCTGCAGCCGGCTTCGCTGATAGTAATAGCGGCTCTTGAGGGAGCCCCCGGGAAGGGCCGCAAGGCGGCCTTCTATCATCCGGCCGGCCTCGTCATGCCGGCCCGTGTCGATCAGGGCGGAGATATAGGCCATGACTCCCTCCTCGTTGCCGGGGTCCCGCCGGTAAAGCTCCCTCGCATAGGAAAGGGCCGCGTCGTTGTTCCCCAGGCCCCGTTCCACCCTATAGGCGTTGAGCAGGTCCTGGGTAGAACGGAATTCCGGGGGAATCCTCTCCAGATAGGTTTGGGCTTCCCGCCAGGCTTCCCGGCGAATCGCGTCCTCCACGGCCAGGCCCAGGACGCTTAATGCCGGGTTTTCTTTATTTAACAGATTCCTTAGAATGCGCCGTCCCTCAAGCTGTTCCTCTATCAGAGAAGAACCTATGAGGAATCTGGCCGTATAGACCGCGATCTCCTCATTATCGGGGGAGACCCGGAGGGCCGCCCGGAGATAGCCCAACGCTTGATCCCGGTTACGGTATCCCTCTACCATGACCCGGGCCCTCAGGTAGAGGTACAGGGGGTTATTGGAATCAATGGTGGCGTAGAGGTCCAGGGGAGCCTGGGCCTGGAGAAACTGGCCCTGTTCTATCATAACATGAGCCCTCAGGAGGATGAATTCTCCGTCCCGGCTGTTCTGTTGGAGGAGTTCGGTTATCGCCGATTCCGCCCGGGGCCAATCCCGGGCTTCGTAATAGGCCAGGGCCAGGGCTCGTTTAATGGTAAGGTTATCGGCATTCCGGACCGCCAGATCGCTCAGGAGGTTGAGGGCCTCCTGGGTTTTTCCTGATTCGCGCTTGAGCCGGGCGAGGGCCAGGATCGCCGGGTAACAATCAGGAGAGAGGATAGAAGCCAGGGTGTACTCCTCCTCCGCGGCGGCCCGGCTGCCGGTACGTTCAAGGACGATCCCGAGGAAGTAGGGGGCCAAGGGAGAACCGGGGTTGAGCTGCCTGCCCCTCCAGAGGGCCGGAGCGCTCCGAAGGAGGATTTCTTCCCGGGTTTCTTCCAGGAGGGCGAGGAAGGGAAGGATACATTCAAGATAATCCGCCGAATTGACCGGCGGGAGGGTATAGACGCCCCTTCCCACATCCCGGAGTATCCGGGTATACCCGTGGGAAGGGGGAGGGTCCGCCGGGGGGAGCCGGCCCTGGGATTCGGGGTATAGGTTTTGGAGTAAGGTTACCGTTACCGCGGTCATTACCCGGCCGAAATCGGAAGATTCCAGCCCCCGGGCGAGGATCAGATCCAGAACCCGGAGCAAGGGGGAGGGGGTCCCCTGCTCCACCAGGGAGCGGATCTCACCGGAGACGCCCCCGGAAGAAGGCCTGCCGGGGGCCTGGCTTGAAGCGGGGTTAACGGGCTGGGACGGGGCCGGCTGCTGGGGAGTTATGGGGGCAACCCGGGGAGTAGTTCCGGCGCAGGAGGGGAGGATCAGGACAACAGGGAGGAGAACGAGCCAGAATAAGGCCGGCGCTATCCCGGTATAAGCCCGCAATCCGAAAGGTTTCACCGTTTTATTTCCTCAGCTTTATTTTTTGTTCCCAGGGAAACAAAAACCAGAACCAATCCCGATACAAAGAGAATCAGAGGCCACCATTCGAGGATAAATTTTTTGAAGGGGAAATTGACCACATCAAAGGAAAAAAGCAACAGGATACAGCCGAGGATAACAAAGGCCAGGGAAGAAACCAAATACCCCACATGAAACGTTCTGTAACGGTACCAACTCGAGGGAAACAGGGCAAAGCCGGTAAAGATCGAGATGAAGGGCCAGCCTTGGGAAAAACTGACGGGAATAATGCTCAGGGCAAAGAGGAGGAGGAAAAATCCTATCTGAAGAAAAAGGAGGGCGACGAAAAGATAAAGGGACCGTTTATTGAGTTTTGCCACCAAAGAAATAAAAAGGGCACCGATAATGATAAAGAGAAAGGCCGTTAATGCGTATCTTCGGGATGTACCGGGGAAGATCGTCAGCAAAAAGATACTCCCCACTACCATCAGCAACAGGCCGCTGATAAAGATGAGGCGGGCGATGAATCGGCGGGTCAATGTTGAATGCATGATTATATTATAACAGGACAAAGGGTTCCGTGCCAGAGGGTAAATCGTTCTTCATATTCTCTTGTCAATCGGGGCTTTTCTGTGATAGGATACGGATCGTGATCGGCATATTCTTCCGAAGCAGGGCGGTTTTTCTCATAAGCGGGGCCCTCTGCGTCCTTTTGAGCTGCAACAACATACGTTCCGGTAATAGGGAGGAAACGGCCCACCCTTATTACCGGGTCGGAACAGGGGAAAACCGGGAAACCCTGAAAAGCCTCTTTGATCTCTTGAACCGGGAAACCAATTCCGGGGAGGAGCAGTTTTCCCTGGTCCGGGAGATAGCCTATGAATACGTCCGGCTCAAAGAATATGGAAGGCTGATTAATTTTCTCAGTTTCCGGACCAACTGTTATCCCCAGGACCCCTATAATGCCTATTATCTGCTCCTGATTGCCTACGGGTATATGCAGCAGGAAGCCTTTCCCGTGGCGGCCCTCTACTTTGACATGATCATAAAAAATTATCCCGACCTGACCATCCGGGGAGAATCCATTCATCTGGCCTGTCTCAGTCAGCTTATCAACCTGGTGGATGATCCCGAACAGAAGATACTCTATTATGAGGAGCTTATTGCCCGGTTTCCCGATCGGATCGATGCGGGGGTGGCCTATTTTCAGCTGGCCCAGGCCTATGAGCGGACCGGGGACTGGAACCGGGCGATAAAAACCTATACCGACTTTCTGCCTTATCACGGAACGGTGATTAACGGCTTTGCCGACGCCTATATTTACGCGAAACAACTCGTGGATTTCTATAATTCCCCCAAGGATTGGACCTTTGAGAACCTCAACACCCTGATCCGGGCCATTGAGAGCGCCCTGGATGCGGGGAGCAGTTCCCGCCTGTGGAGTTACCGGGCAAAGGTTAATTTTTTTGCCCGGTCCTGGACCCAGGCGGATGAGGACAATGCGGGGATGGCGGAATTCAACATCTCCGACTTTATGCGGGACACCCGGATAACCTATGCGGCGGAGTTGGACACCGCCTCCAATGCCAACGAGGCCTTTCTTCGTACCTGGGGCTGGTCCCAGGGGATTTCCACCTGGTACCTCTATTTTCGGAAAATCTACTTTCCCCCTGACCCGGACATTCATGGCCGTTGGGAATGGGCAGGGGTTTATTATGGAGAAAAATTTTGACGCGACGATCCGCTCTCCGGTTTTTTTGTAAAAAAACGCTCCTCCTGCTGGGTCTGGCGCTCTTGGACCGGGCCCTGGAGGCGGAACCCCTTCCGGGGCTTCCGGCGGAGGGGCCTCCTCTTCCGGCGGAAACGGCCTCCCTGCGGCCCGAATCGGAACTACTCGCAAGGCCCCTGCGGAGATCCGCCCCGGATTTCCTGCCGGACCGCTTCTTTTCCCTCCGGCGGGAGGAATTTCTTCCCTCCATCGGGGGGCCCCGGGGAAATACGGCGGCATTGACCCAACAGTATATCCGGCAATATTCAAGCCCCGGGGGCATCGCCTGGCTCAATTCGGTCATGGAACGGGGGGGGCCCTATCTTGAATTCATCCGGAAGGAACTGGCCCGGCGGAAATTGCCCCCGGAACTCATCTACCTGCCGGTGATTGAGTCTTCCTACGTGTCCTCGGCGATGAGCCGGTCCGGCGCCGCGGGGCTCTGGCAGTTTATGAAAAACAGCATCGGTCCCTTTAATATACGGATCACCGAATGGGTGGATGAACGGATGGATTTCTGGAAGTCCACCGAGGCCGCCCTCCAAAAATTGGAAGACAATTATCGCTATTTTAAGGACTGGCCCCTGGCATTGGCCGCTTACAATGCGGGATCCGGGGCGATCCGTCAGATCCTCAGCCGGACCGGGATTCGGGATTACTGGATCCTCTCGGAAAAACGGCAGCTCAAGGCCGAGACCATTCAGTATATCCCTAAGCTGCTGGCGGTCTCCTTCATCCTCTCCAATCCCCGGCGATTCGGTATTGAGCCGGTGTGGGCCGAAGATCCCCAATGGACGCGGCTGCCGGTGGGGAGGACCGTGGACCTGGAACTGCTGGCGAAACAGGCCGGGGTGGACCCGGATCTCCTCTACCAGGCAAACCGGGAACTCCGCTACCGGGTGACGCCCCCGGACAGCGGCTATGAACTCAAGGTTCCCGCCGCCGATACCGCCGCCGTCAGCGCCGTGCTTAATCAGCGGGATCTTCCCCTGATCACGTATTACTTTCATTTCGTCAAATCCGGGGATACCCTCTCGGCCCTGTCCCGGCATTACGGCATCACCGTGGAACAGATCCTCGCTTCCAACCCCGGAACTCAGGCCCGTCTCCTGCGGATAGGTTCCCAACTGCGGATCCCCGCCCTGAAAGCAGCCGGCCCTTACCGGCAGCCCTTGAGCCAGGAGGCAGCCCCGGCTTTTGAAGGAACCCACCGGGTACAAGCGGGGGACACCCTCTGGTCCATAGCCCGCTCTTTTCAGGTGGATCCGGAGATTCTCGCGGAAGTTAACGGGATGACGCTGCAGGATATTCTTCCCATAGGAAAGGTTCTGAAAACGCCGATAAGATAGTACCGCCTACGGGCAAAAAACGGCGGATAGGTGAGTAAGGGGCCATGAAAAAATTTCTTATACTGTTTTTTTTCGTTTTAGCCATCCTCAAAGGGTTTGGACAGGAGCCGGACTTCCAATTTTCTGTTAATTGGGAACGGCAGGAAATACATGCCGCCGTATCCCTGCATCTGGCCTCCATGGGGATAGGGCTCCCCATGGGACGGACCCGGGGGGAGGAGCGGATTGCCGCCGAATATCCCCGTTTGATCCGGCCTAGGCTCTTAGCCGTCCCCGTGGATTCCTCCGCAACCCTGGGGGACCTGATAGACCGGGGGGAACTGCCCCTTTCCGCCCCCGCCGAGATAGCCCTTTCCGCCCAACGGATCCCCCCTACCCTATCGCCGGACCTGGAATCAATGTCCGCCCGCTATACCATAAGCCTGAACACCCTGGGCGCCGCCCTCCTCCGGCACCGGCGGCCCGCGGAAATTGACCGGACCCTTATTCCGGTCCCCGCAGCATCCTATACGGGGATCATCATTATCGCCAACGAAGAACTGCCGCTTCACGGGAGAAATACCCGGGCCCTCCCCCTCCCCTGCCTCTTCCCCAAGATCTGGGACACCGAAATGAACCTGATCTACGAGCGGAACACGGTTGAAGCCGAAATTGGACAAAGCCGGGGAATGATCCGCTACGTGTCCGAAGGGGCCATCTTCCGCCCTACCCCCTCCGGGCTGGAGGGGGATCTCGCGGATCTGGTGGGCCCCAATCCCCTGCGGATCATCGCCCGGGAGGTCTTCGGGAGCCGCCCCACGGACCCCGTGATAGACCGAGCGGACGCCCTCCTCATCATCGCCACCGAAGGAAACCGGCGGCTCCTTCGGGAAGGCCGGGTCGTTCTGGTCCTCCATGAAAAGGCGCTTGTGGAGTAACAACGGCACGGTTCCTTCAACCCAACCCTATGATGTTCCGCGATATGGATCCCGGCAAAAAGGTTGATCCCCTTGTTCATTTTTTATCCAATTACTAAAACAATTTTAGCGAAAGTCTAACACCGGGCCGGTAAAAATTCCCCGATGATAATTTTTTTGTCAGAGGAGAAAGCTGCATGAAGATCGCCTATTTTACCGATACCTTTATGCCGGAGTTGAACGGGGTAACGAATACCCTGTCCAAACTGCAAACATGGCTGGACAAAAAGAATATACGGTACGCGTTTTTCGCACCGGATTATAAGCGGAATTCCGCGACGGACGATATGTCCGCATCCACGGATGCCACGGACCAACTGTCCTCGGACATACTGTCCGCAGACATATCGTACGCAAATGCCGACTTTCACCATAACAGAATTCACCGGTTCAGGGGCATTAAAACATCCCTTTCGCCGGAAAGCTGCCTTGCCTTTCCCCGGTACCGGGAGGTCTTTGAACTCTGTGATAAATTCAAACCCGATCTGGTGCATGTGGTTACCGAACTGGGAATCGGGTACCGGGGTATGAAGTACGCCCGTTCCCGGGGGCTGCCCCTGGTAATGAGTTACCATACCGATTATTGCAAATACCTTCAGTTCTTTCATCTTGATTTTTTACGGCCCATGATAGAAAAGTATCTCACATGGTTTTACCGTTCCGCCCACCGGATCCTCGCTCCTTCCCGGTATACCCTGGAGCAGCTTTTTCAAAAGCAATACCGAAACCTGGGACTCTGGTCCCGGGGCATAGACGCGGAAAAATTCAATCCCCGGTTCAGGAGCCGGAAATGGCGGAAGGCCCTTGGGATCGATGATAAATTTGTGTTTCTGTATGTGGGCCGCCTGTCCCCGGAGAAGGGGCTTGATATGCTGCTCTATGCCATTGAAGAAATTGAAACGCGGTTCCCCGGAAAAGCGGCCTTTGTTCTTACCGGCGGCGGGCCCTACGGGGATTTTATCCTCAAAAAGAATTTTCCCCATGTTATACTCACGGGTTTCAAAACGGGGCCTGAGTTATCGGAGATTTATGCGTCCGCCGATTGCTTCGCCTTTCCTTCGGGGACCGAAACCTTCGGCAACGCCCCGCTGGAAGCCATGGCCAGCAGGCTGCCGGTGGCCGGCATCGCCTCCGGCGGGGTGATGGAATTTCTTTCCCATGGGAAGAACGCCCTGCTCTGCGCCGACGGGGATCAAGAAACCTTTACGGAGAATTTAATCGCCATCATGGAAAACAAAACCCTCCGCCGGGACCTGGCGGAAACCGGCCGGAAGCTGGCGCGATCCCGGGCCTGGGACATGATCTTCGACGATCTCCTTTCGGTTTATTCGGGGCTTATTGCGGATAAGCAAAACACCCTGGGAAGCGGCTGCCGTGACGCTTCCTAAGTTCCGCGACTTCGGCGCCATCTTTTTTGGCGCCTCGCCGGGACAGGCGGTTATCCAGATTACCAATTACTGCAACGCCTCCTGCCCCCAGTGCGGCATGAAAAAAGAGGCCGGCATAAAGCGGTTTCAACTCCGCGAATCCACGGTCAAAGATATGCTGGATCAATGTGCGAAGCACGGCATTGACGCGGTGTCCCTCACCGGGGGAGAGCCTTTTATCAAGCCGTCGGTTGCGGCTGTTCCTATTTTTTTGTCGACGGTAAGGACGGACGGCTGTATCCCTGCGGTTACCGGGGGCATGAAGTATATGCGCCTAAAGGCACCGGCTGTTCCGAATAGAGGCCGTGAAAATCACTGCCCCCGGTAAGAAAAAGGCCGTATGATTCCGCCTGTTCCTTGACAAGCCCTATCCGTTCAGGGGTCTGGGAGGGATGCCAACATTCAATGCCCGTTAAGCCCCATGCAGCCAGTTGGGGGAGCAGTCCCAGGGAATTGTACTGAAAGGGATGGGCCAATACCGCCGCTCCCCCGCAGTCCGCAATGAGCCGGACCGCTTCTTCCGCGGGCATATAGCGGCTCTTTACCACCGCAATCCCGCCGGGACCGAAGAGTTTTTCGTAGAGGGGGCCGTATATTGCCGCGGCGTATCCCCGATCCGCCAGGGCGTGGATGATGTGCTGCCGGTAGGGGACGCCGCCTTTCCCCAGATACGGCGAAAGGTCCGTTTCATCAAGGGGATAACCCGCGGCCCGGATCAGGGAGAGGGCTTTCCGGTTTGCCCGGCGGCGATCCTCCAGATAGGGGCGGCAGGCGGTGTCCAGGGTTTCCCGATCCCTGACGGCGTATCCCAAAATATGGACCTTCCGTCCCGTACCGGGGTCAAAGGCGGACACCTCGATCCCCGGAATGATTTCCAGCCCCTGCTTTTCTCCTTCCGCTCCGGCCTCCTCCCATCCCGCGGCGGTGTCGTGATCGGTGACGGATATGGCGGCGAGCCCCAGGGCCTTGGCGGTTTTTACAATCTGCCGGATAGACAGGGACCCGTCTGACCAATCGCTGTGGATGTGCAGATCCGCCTTCCCGGCCAGGGCCCTTAGGCTATGCTCCATGGCCCGGCTCCCGCTTTTCATGTAACGGATCTCCCGTTTCCTTTATCTCCACAGGTTTGTTTTTAAGTTCCGATTCGATCTTAACAAGCTCCGCCTCCGCGGATTTATCAACCGGACAGTACCCGCCAAAGGCCAGATCGTAACGGCGGTCCGAAAGCGCCAGCAGGGCATCCCGGTCATGGAAAACCCCCACCATGGCGGTCCCCGCCGCCTTGAGGCTCAGGATCATCTCCATGATCCGTTCCTTGTAAGTCCGGTCCAGAGAGGCGGTAGGTTCGTCCAGCAATAGAAGCCGGGGCTTTGAGATGATGGCGTGGAGGATGTTGAGCCGCTGTTTTTCCCCGCCGGAAAAAGTGGCGGGGTACATTTCCCAGAGGTTTTTTCCCAGCCCCGCTTTGGAAAGCATTTCTTTTGACCGGTCTAAGGCCTCGCGGCGGGAAACCCCGCGGATAATCAGGGGTTCCATGAGGATCTCCAGCGCCGATACCCGGGGCATGACGTGGAAAAACTGGGATACATAGGCGATCTCCCTATGCCGGAGCCGGAGGATCTCCCAGTCCCCCGCAGTGGCGAGGTCTACGGTATCTCCCCGGCTGGTGGTGTAGAGGATCTGGCCGGAACTGGGAAGATAACTCCGGTAGACGCATTTGAGGAGGGAACTTTTTCCTATCCCCGATGGGCCGGTCAGGGCAAGGAGGGAACCGGCGTAGGTTTCAAAGGAGACTTTTTCAAAACTTTGAATTTCAAGCCCCCCCCGAATGTGCATGACAAAAGTTTTGCTGACATTTTTCAGATAAAGCATGGTTTTTCATCCTTTCCGGTATTTGTACTGCAGGGTACTCCGGCCGTCGATAAAACACTGACACACCAGCGGACAGCCCTGGAGTTTCCGCACAATCAGCAGGTCCGCCTTTTTCCCCGCTTCCACCGATCCGTAATCGTCGGCAAGCCCCAAGGCCTTGGCGGGATTGAGGGTCAGCATCCGTACCGCTTCCGGCAGGCTGAGGAGCCCTTCCGTTTCCAGCCTGAAGGCCGAATGGAGCAGGCTGGCGGGGTAATAATCTGAGCAGAGGATGTCGGCACAGCCCTCCCGAATCGCCTCCAGGGCGGAGAGATTCCCCGAATGGCTGCCGCCGAGCAGTACATTGGGGGCCCCCATGACTACCATGAGCCCCTCCTCCCGGGCTTTTTTCGCCACCGCCAGTTCCACGGGGAATTCGGATATCTTCGCCCCGTATTCGTTTTTCATAAAGACAATTTTTTCCGGGCTGTCGTCGTCGTGAGAAGCCAGGGGTATGCCCTGTTTTTGGGCCAGCGCCGCAAGAGTTTTGAGTTTTTTCCCGGAGATCCCGGTGCGGTTTTGCAGCAGGGCGAGTTTTTCTTCCAGCGGCAGTTCCCCTTCAACGTCCCAGCCGGTGGTGGACTGGGCGTAAACGGCAAGGTTCCGGTACTGTCCCTGTCCCGGGGTATGATCCATAAAGGAGAGTTCATGTACCTTGCCTTCCTCTACTATCCGGGCCACATAATCGTAAAGTAACGGGGTATATATGTCGTAACGGACGTGAAGCCGGTGGCGGATCAGATGATGGCTCTCATGAACGTTCCGGATTAAAAGGGCCAGCCGCTCAAAATTTTCTTTCGTGCGGAAAGCGGTCCGGCCGCCCTTGCTGCCTATCACATTCATAATGGAAAGGGAATGGTAGATCGTGGTAACCCCGTGTCCCACAAGCTGCTTTTCCGCTTCCCGAAGTCCCATCTCAAAATCCATCAGTACCGTCGGCCGGGGTTGGAGGACTCCTTCAATGTAATCGGAATGAATGTCGATAAAACCGGGCAACACATATCCTCCCTGGGCATCGAAGCATCGCATGTCGCTTCCGTTTTGATCGGGACGCCGCAGGGAACTCATGGGGAGAATGGCGTGAATTCGGTCTTCCCTGATGATAACCGCGTGGTTGGGAAATATGTTATCCGGGCCGACTACGGCCGCATTATAAATACATTTCTTCATAAATTATCCTACCGGCGCCTTTCGCCGTTGCCTTTCGCCGTTTTATAAGAGGGAGTTGACCAGCGTCTGGGTATAGACATGCTGGGGGTCTTCCATAATCTGATCCGTGATACCCTCCTCAATAATGTTTCCGTCCAGCATAACCACGGTCCTGTCCGACAGCATCCGCACCACCGCCAAATCATGACTGACCACGATCATGGAGACTCCGTTTTCCCGTTGAATCCGCTTGATCAGATCCAACACTCTGGCCTGCACCGAAAGATCAAGTCCGGTGGTTACCTCGTCCAGCAAAAGAACCGGAGGATTATTGGCCGCCGCTTTCGCTATTTGAAGGCGTTGCTGCATTCCCCCTGAGAAATGAACCGGCGGCTCCCTGATCCGGCTCACCGGCACTTCAATATGCTCCAGAAGCGCCGCGGTGCGATCCATCATAACCGCCACATTGCGGTTCCCCGCGGCGATAAGTTTTTCCGCCACATTGGCCCCGGAAGAAAAAAACATCCGCAGCCCCAGGTGGGGGTTTTGATAAACCATGCCCAGGATCTGATTTCTAATAAATTGTCTCTGTTGAAGGCTGAGGGAGAAAATATTCTTCTCTCCGTCACCGTAACAGCCCAGATAATAGCTTCCCGCCGTAGGTTCCCTATCCAGGTACAGCGCCTTCATCAGCGTTGTTTTGCCTGAACCGGATTCCCCCACCACCCCCAGGATCTCCCCCTCCCGAAGCCGGAGAGAAATATTACGAAGGGCCCAGATGCTTCCGCAGCAGGGACAGCGGTTCCGTTCCAGGCAACCAGCGGCGGCCTCCGTATCCGAACAATGCCGGCAGCCGGGCCCGTGGCGCACCGCCAAATTGTCCAGCCGAAGGGCGAGTTTATTCTCAGCAATCATGGATATATGACGCCGTATGTATGTTAAATAACGGTTAAATAGATATTAAAAATTTGCAAAACCTTTATTTTTAATGTTTTTTTTGTTTGACAATAAGTTTTGTAATCATATAGATTGCAAATCAATTTATTTTATACTTTAACTGGAACCAGGGCGCCGCTTTCGGCTTCTTGCTTCTTATAACGTCCTCGATTATTATTTGGACTGCCCTGAAACTTACCGGACAGGACATAAAGGATGTCGTTAAATGATAAGAACCCTGCCATGTTCAAAAGCATATAAAGCGGGATTTATATTTTTTGTTATCCTCTATTTTATTTTTCTTTTTTCCCCGCTTTTTGTAACCTGCATTCTTGCATTCAACGACTCGATGTTTCCGTCCCTGCCATGGAAAGGCTTCACCCTTGACTGGTTTTTTGGAACAGGGGAGTCAGGAAAGACCGGAATATTTCATGATGCGCTGAATTTAAGAAGCATATTTACTTCTCTGCGGGTAGCTTTCTGCGTTTCAATTCTTTCAACAATCCTTGGTATATGCGCCGCATTTCTTTTAGAGCAGGAAAACTTCAAGTTTAAAAAAATCGTGTATTTCTTCATGATCGCTCCGCTTGTTATACCGGGGGTTATACTCGGCATTTCGATACTGCTCTTTACCAATCAAATCGGACTCTTTTTTGAAGAAAAACTGAACCTTGACATAAAATTTCTCCGTCCTGGTTTCTGGCTGGTAGTGTTTGGTCAGTCTTCTTTTATCTCAACCTTTGTCGCGCTTGTGGTAACCGCAAAGCTAAAGAAAAATTCAGCAGAACCCTGGAGGATGCCGCCTATAATCTTGGAGCGAACAGATTTCAGGTGATATGGTACATAACACTAAGGTATTTACGATCTTCAATTATAGGATCCTCGGCGGTATCCTTTTTGATGTCCCTGGAGAATTTTAATACCACGCTTTTTCTTGTGGGAACGGAAACGACTTTGCCCATCAACCTTTATTTGCAGGTAAGGGACGGCTCAACTCCGGTCATTAATGCCATATCATTTCTTTTAATTTTATGTACATCAATTTTTGCCATAGCAAACCTCTGCTTTTCAACCAATAAAAAATGATTCCGTCTTGAGATCCGCGAAAAAAGGATATTTATAAGAGGATTTTTATAAGAGGATTTTTATAAGCGATGGAAGTGTTTCAGACGGACTCGCATCCGGAACAAAACTTACCGGCGGTGGGAAAAGCGGCTATATGGTCTCACTCGTGAAAGACCGGATATACGAAGAAATCTCCCGGAACTTTGAAACCGAAGGCGTTCCGGTGATTACCGCACAGCTTGGAACCAATGCCGTAACTGACAAAAAAATTCAGGCTGCTCAAATAACGCATTGACAATTTTCCCCGAATCCGCCATACTACTTTTATATGACCCAATCATTAGAAGATTATCTTGAGATGGTAAGTTTCCTCTCCGACGAAGGGGTGGTCAGGGTGACAGATATCGCAACCCGCTTGGGGGTGTCCAAGCCTTCGGTGCTGACCGCCTTACGGACCCTGGAAGAACAGGGGCTCTT
>JAITRV010000255.1 GCA_031288215.1 Spirochaetaceae bacterium
AAGCGGATAAACGAGCGGGTGGACGAACTTCTGTCCCTGGTGGACATCGCGGACAAGCGCAAGGCCCGGCTGCGGGAACTTTCCGGCGGCCAGAAACAGCGGGTGGCTATTGCCCGTTCCCTCGCGGCAAACCCCGAGGTTCTGTTCTGCGACGAGGCCACAAGCGCCCTGGACCCCCAAACCACCCGCTCCATCCTGGCCCTGATACGGGAACTCCACAGCCGCCTCAAGCTGACGGTGGTGCTTATCACCCACGAGATGAGCGTTATCCGGGCGCTCTGCGGGGAAATGGCTGTGATGGACGCCGGCCGAATCGTGGAACAGGGTAAAATGGAAACCCTGTTCAGTAACCCTCAATCTTCCGCGGCAAAGGAAATGCTCAATGTCTAAAGAGATTCTGGGCGCGCTGGTTCTGCTTCCCAAATCGACCCTGGAAACCGTTCACATGACCTTTTTCTCCACCTTTTTCGCCGGCCTTTTGGGGTTTCCCCTGGGAACCCTGCTCTACGTAAGTTCCCCGGCGGGACTCATCCCCCGGCGTCTCCTCTACAACGTGCTTTCCCGGCTGGTGAATATCTTCCGTTCCCTGCCTTTCAACATCCTGATGATCCTGCTCATCCCGCTGTCCCGGCTTATCATCGGTACCAGCATCGGTCCCACCGCGGTGATCATCCCCCTGTCCATCGCAGCGGCTCCCTTTGTCGCCCGGATCGTGGAAACCGCCCTTTCGGAGGTTGACGCCGGCGTACTCCTCGCTGCTCGGGCGATGGGTTCCACCAATATGCAGATCATCCGCAAGGTGCTGATCCCGGAAACTTTGCCCGCCCTTATTTCGGGCCTCGCCCTGACCATCATCAACCTGATAGGCTATTCAGCCATGGCCGGGGCTATCGGGGGAGGCGGCCTGGGGGACCTGGCCATCCGTTACGGGTATTACCGGTTCCGGGTGGACGTAACCATCGCGGCGGTGATCATCATCCTGATTCTGGTGGAACTCATCCAGTTTGCGGGGACCGTCATCAGCCGCAATCTGCTGGCCAAGCGTTAGGCCCGGCAGCCGGTTACGGCGGGATTATGTGGAATTTATCCGGACATTGACGTTTCCGGATAATAATATAGTTCTTATTTATGGAGGATTGAAATGAAGAGATCGCTGATGAGCGCCCTTATCGCGGGCGTCCTGATCCTGGGCTTGACCCAGACCGTCCGTGCCGGGGCAAAGAAGGATGCCGGCTCGGTGCTTTCCGTGGGGGCCACGCCGGTTCCCCATGCGGAATTGCTGAACCTGGTTAAGGCCGATCTGGCCTCCCAGGGGATAGAACTGCGGGTAGTCGAATTCACCGACTACGTTACCCCCAACACGGCCCTGATCGCCGGGGACCTGGAGGCCAACTTCTTCCAGCACATCCCCTACCTGGCTTCCAACGCCGAATGGACGGCCAAGCTGGTCTCCGCCTTTGGGGTCCACATTGAACCCCTGGGCCTGTACTCAAGCACGGTAACGGCCCTGGGCAGCCTGGCCGACGGGGCGACCATTGCCATCCCCAACGATCCCAGCAACGGAGGCCGGGCCCTGCTCCTCCTCCAGTCCGGGGGCCTCATCACCCTCCGGGCCAATGCGGGGCTGGAGGCTACCCCCCAGGATATTGCGGCGAATCCCAAGAATTTCCGCTTCCGGGAACTGGAAGCCGCCCAGCTTCCCCGGTCCCTGGGTGATGTGGACGCTGCGGTGATCAACGGCAACTATGCCCTGGAAGCGGGGCTTAACCCGGTTCAGGATTCCATTCTCCTGGAAGGGGCGGACTCCCCCTATGTCAACATCGTGGTGGTCCAAAAAGGAAAGGAGGCGGATCCCCGGATTCAGGCCCTGTCCCGGGCCCTCCGTTCCCAGAAGGTACGGGACTACATTAACGCCACCTGGAACGGCAGCGTGGTCCCCGTTTTCTAGGATCCTGTCGCGTTTGTGGATCTTTTTGCATGTATTTGCATGTATATGTAAAAAATCCACAGGCGCACAAACCCGGTATGCTCCCGAACGGCTGCCCCCCCCTTTTCCCCAGTTGTTTAATTAAAAAAAATTATTTATCTTATTAATAGATAAAGAGGGATAGAGGGATATGCCGTTTTTTTGGGGAAATGAAACAGACTTGCTTCAAAAGCAAGAGGAAAAACTACAGGAACCTGAAGATTTCCGGGTCATACTTCTAAACGATCATTATACCACCATGGATTTTGTGGTGGATATTCTGATACAGATCTTTCACAAGAGCGAAGATGACGCAAACCGGATTATGATGGATGTCCATCGGAAAGGACGGGGTATCGTGGGAGTCTATTCCTGGGATGTCGCCCAAACCAAGATGGATCAGGTGCATACCCTGGCCCGGCAGAACGATTTCCCCCTCCGTTGTATTGTTGAAAAAGCCTAGAAGCCCCGCCCCGCCGGGAGGAGGGTACAGAGACAATTGCAACCTTTAGAAAAAGATATTATATTTGCTAAAAGGAGCACTATAAATTATGAGAATAAGCCGCCATGTACAGGCTATCATTAATGCTGCCTACAACGAAGCGAAGATGCGGAACCACGAATACCTTACCCCGGAGCATATCCTGTATGCGGCCCTCTCGTTCGACGAGGTTCAGGGGATCATGGCTGCCTGTGGGGCCAATCCTGAGCAGCTCAAGAACGGTCTGGAAAGTTATTTTGAACAGAAAATGCCCATCATGGGTAATACCGAACCCACCCAAACCGTGGGCTTTCAGAATGTGCTGGAGCGGGCGGTCCTCCAGAGCCAATCTTCCCAGAAAGATACCCTGGACGTGGCGGATATCCTCGTTTCCCTCTACGATGAAGACCGGAATTACAGCGCCTATTACCTCCGCAAGGTGGGGATAAAACGGCTGGAACTCCTGGAAATCCTCTCCCACGGCGTTGACGGGGAGGATGACCGGGTTTTTAACTTTACCAAGCTGGATCACTCGCTCCTGAACAATATGGACGCCAAGGACGAAACCGCCGAAGAAGAACTCGGGGATGCCCAGAAAGCCCGGAATTCCAAGAAAACCGCCCTGGACCGGTATGCCACGGAACTGACCTCCCTGGCCCGGGACGGGAAACTTGAGCCGGTCATCGGCCGGGAGGCGGAACTGGACCGGACCGTACAGGTCCTCTGCCGGCGGCTGAAAAACAACCCCGTCCATGTGGGGGATTCGGGGGTGGGAAAGACCGCCATCACCGAGGGGCTGGCCCAGCGGATCGTGGCCGGGACGGTGCCCCCCACCCTCAAGGACTTCTCCATCTTTTCCCTGGATATGGGGGCCCTGGTGGCGGGAACCAAGTACCGGGGGGATTTTGAGGAGCGGATCAAGCGGGTTATCGAGGAGATGTTGAAAAAGGAAAAGGCTATCCTCTTCATCGACGAGATTCATACCCTGGTGGGGGCCGGTTCCGTGTCCGGGAGCGCCCTGGACGCGTCGAACCTCCTCAAGCCGGCTTTGACCTCGGGGAAGATCCGCTGTATCGGTTCCACCACCCACGAGGAATACAGCAAATTCTTTGACAAGGACCGGGCCCTTTCCCGGCGTTTCCAGAAGATCGACATCGCCGAACCCAGCGAAGCGGACGCCATCGAGATCCTCCGGGGGCTCAAATCAAAATACGAGGATTACCACAAGGTCCGCTACAGCGACGAAGCGGTGGAGGGGGCGGTGCGGCTTTCCGCCCAGTTCATCACCGAACGCCGGCTGCCGGACAAGGCCATCGACGTGATCGACGAGGCCGGCGCCTTTGCCCGGATCGAAGCCTTCAAGGCCCCCCGGGTGGCCCGCCCCTCCAATGAGATCGCCACCGTCCAGGAGGGGACCGTGGAGATTGTGGAGATAGGCCTGCCCCTCATCGAAAGCGTGGTTTCCCGGATAGCCCGGATACCGGAGCGCTCCGTGGGGACCAGCGAAAAGGACAAGCTCCGCCTCCTGGAGGGCCAGCTCCGGGAGCGGATCTTCGGCCAGGACGAAGCGGTCGGCGCGGTGGTCAAGGCGGTGAAGCGGTCCCGGGCGGGCTTCCGGGGGGCCGACAAGCCGGTGGCCAACTTCCTCTTCGTGGGCCCCACGGGGGTCGGAAAGACCGAACTGGCCCGGAGCCTGGCGGACATCTTAGGTGTCTCCATGCACCGCTTCGATATGAGCGAATACCAGGAAAAGCATACCGTGTCCCGGCTCATCGGTTCCCCCCCGGGCTATATCGGCTACGAAGACGGGGGCCTCCTCACCGACGCGATCCGTAAGCAGCCCCACAGCGTGGTGCTCCTGGACGAGATCGAAAAGGCCCACCCGGACATCTACAATATCCTTCTCCAGATCATGGATTACGCTACCCTCACCGACAACAACGGCAGAAAGGCGGATTTCCGTAACGTGGTCCTGATCATGACCAGCAACGCCGGGGCCCGGGAAATCGGGAAGAGCCTCATCGGCTTTGGGGAGCGGATCGTCGACGAAAGCGCCGTGGACGCTTCGGTGGAACGGATCTTCACCCCGGAATTCCGCAACCGCCTGGACGCGGTGGTCCGCTTCGACCATCTGTCCCGGGAGGTGATGCGCTCCATCGTCAAGAAAGAACTGGACCTCTTCAAGACCCAGTTGGAGGAAAAGCAGGTCCGCCTGGAACTTACCGAGGCCTGTCTGGAGCAGCTCGCCGAGGAAGGGTACAGCCGGGAATTCGGCGCCCGGAACGTGGGCCGCCTGGTGGAGGACAAGATCAAGAGCTTCTTTGTAGACGAGGTCCTCTTCGGTTCCCTCAGTGAGGGAGGAGCCGCCCGGGCCGATTGGCAGGACGGGGAATACCGGGTGGACATCCTCCCCTGAAAGGCCCCAGGCGCTCCGGGGAGGACCCCGGCTTTCCCTACCTCAGCGAACACGAGCGTTTCACCTTCCCCGTTCCGGAGGATGACTACGGCGGCCTCGTGGCGGTAGGGGGCAACCTTTCCCCGGGGATGCTCCTCTCCGCCTATGAACAGGGAATCTTCCCCTGGTTCGGCCCGGAGGACCCCGTTCTCTGGTATTCCCCGGACCCCCGGTTCGTGATCTTTCCGGAAAAGCTCCACGTCTCGCGCTCCATGGATCGGCTCCTCAAGGAGGGGGCCTTTGAGGTGGCCCTGGACCGGGACTTTGCCGCGGTCATCCGTTCCTGCGCGGAGGCGGAACGGCCCGGCCAGGAAGGCGGGGGCACCTGGATTACCGGCGCCATGATCCGCGCCTACACGGAACTCCACCGCCTGGGCTGGGCCCATTCCGCGGAAAGCTACCATGAGGGGCGGCTCGCCGGGGGCTGCTACGGCATACGCCTGGGGAGGGCCTTTTTCGGGGAGTCCATGTTTACCCGGGTCTCCAACGCCTCCAAGGCGGCCGTGCTCACCCTGGCCCGGCTCCTCTTCGACGACGGGGCCGCCTTTATCGACTGCCAGCTCCCCACGGAACACCTGTGCAGCCTCGGCGGGGAGGAGATAAGCCGCCGGGACTTCCTCGGCCTCCTGAACGGGGCCCTCTCCGGCCGCTCCCCGTCCCCGGACGCCGCCGACCGCCGGGGGAACTGGGGGGATCGGTACCGGGACCGTGCCGCTCATCAGG
>JAITRV010000317.1 GCA_031288215.1 Spirochaetaceae bacterium
ACAGCAGGATGCCCCACGAAAAGCTCCCCGACCCGGACTGGACAAAGGCGTCGGATAAGAGCGCCGCGGAATGGCAGGCCGAGGCGGGGATAGGGGATCTGCCGGAGGAGGAGAAGGAAGCGCGCATCAGGCGGCTCATCGCCGAGGCCAAAGGGGAAACGCCCCCGCCGGAAGGGTCCGGCGCTCAGGAGAACGGAAACGGAAATACGAACGGGGATCCGGCCTATAAGCGCTGGAAACCCAGTAAGCCTTAGAATCGGTCAAAGTTCAGCCGGACCCCGGCGGTTATGGGAAAGACCACGCCGTGATGGGAGCCCAGTGAAAAGGCGCTGAAAATATTGCTGTTGTCGGTGTCGTAATGGAAGGTAAGGGCATAGCCGGGCTGTATATCAACCGTCCAGGACACGGCCGATTCCGGCAGAATATGGACGCCCGCCAGCAGGCCGATATTGATGAAGCCGTTCACCAGTCCCGCCGAATATACCCCGAGTCCGGCGGACAGCCCCCCCCGCAGGCCGAGGCCGGGGAACATCGTATATGAGGCGAATAACGCGTCCGATACCTTGAGCATCAGCCGGTTTTGTTTTTTCCCCGATTCATCCTCCACCGTCATACCGCCAAAAAAAAGGGCGATGTCGGTCTGAATCAGGGTCCTATAGAGCAGGAGATTCGTACCGGCGGAGCCGCCTATCCATGAGGGCCCCCCGATACCGGGAAGGGGGATGAGGTTTCCTTCCCCCTGGAAAAAGAGGACGTTCTGTGCGGAAAGCGATCCGGCGAAAAGAAAAAAAAGCAAGCCCGGGATAAACCGCTTCATGGCGCCGTTCTCTATTGGGGAAGAATTCTGGTTAAGGTCAGCACATTCTTTTCGTTGATCCGCTCATAGCCCACCCAGTCCATCCACTTCTTGGTGATATAGATACCGAGTCCTCCGATGGGGCGATCGTCTATGCCGGCTCCTATGTCGGGGCCTTCATGCTGCAGCGGATCAAAGGCAATGCCGGAATCCTCAAATTGCATAAAGATCGTCCGGTTATGAACGGCGAAACGGATCACCGTTTCTCCCCTGCTCCCGCCATAGGCATAGTTGCAGATGTTGACAAACAGTTCTTCGGTAACCACGGCTATCTGGTTCTGTATCTTGTTGGGGCAGGCGTTTTCTTCCAGTTTTTCCGCAACCCAATCCATCACCGCATCCAGCGCCTCAATATGTGCCGTCACCCGTACTTCGTCGTCAAAATTCATTACCATTTTTTTCCCCTTATACCATGATGGCTGAGCAGAACAAATTCAAAACTGCAGCCTGTTTCCCACAATAAACCCGTTCTGAACCGCCAGGTCGGGGCTGGTCCGCAGGGTGTTCCATTCCTTTGGCTGCGGAATTTCCCGGTTAAAAGATAATTCCACAAAATAGACGTACTGGACCCCGTCGGCGGACACGTATACCGGCGTGTACAAGGTCCCTTCGGCATCGGCGCCTTTCACGGCATCCTGATTAAAATAGAGGTTGAAGATCGCCCATCTGTTGTCTAAGGTAACCGTCGCCTGGGGCGTCCGGTCTTCCGAGGTCCTGAAGAACCGAAGCCTGATATTTCCCTCCTCGGGATACCCCGACACCAGGGCGAGCTTTTGGTTCATATAGGTACTCAGCCGGGACGCCGCTCTCTGCTCGATGTCTACTTCAACATAGCGGAAGCGGTTGGCGGCCAGGAGCCGTCCGCCCCGGGGCAGGGTATTCTGTACGTCAATCGGAGGCTGCGAAAGCGTCCAGGTAAGGGGTTTTGCCTCGTCCGATACCGCCTGGGAGAACCGATAGATCCGCTGCGCCCAGAGGGCGGCGGCCCCTTTGAACAACACCGGATGGAGGGCCTGTTTTATGGCATCCGGCTCCTCCTCAAGAATTCCCGCCCCCATGGAAGCTAACAGGGAGCTTATCTCCTTTATCTCGTTTATCGTCAGGGGATTGTCCACCCGCGCATCGGTACTCAGGGGATACTGTTTTAAGCGTTCCCTCCGTACCATCAGGGCAGCCCGGACCTCCCGTTTAAATTCGTCGGATAATACCCGGATGCCGTCCACCATCAGGCCGTTCCACCAGCCGATAGCCAGGGCGGGGTCGGCGGTATAAACCGGGAGGTAGGTTTCCCGCAGTTCCTCCTCCGGTATCGACTGCAAGGCCCTGAAAGCGGCCAGGGGCGCCTCCGGCAGTTTCGTCCACGCGGCAATCATCCGTTCCGCGTCGGTACTGAGGAATTCCGAAAGGATATTGGCCTTGTCATTGAGGGCGGCCATATAACCGTCCCGTTCGGATTTCAGGGCCTCGTCTATGAGGGAGGCGTCCACATTGTTCAGGGCCTCCATGCTCCTGGTATAGAAGACCCGCAGCACGGTGTTTACCTGGAAAGCCTTGATGGTCTCCAGCCTGTTCCGGTATTGAACCCAACTGCTCCCGGGCACATACACGGAATCGGGGTACCGGGCCCAATACCGGATATAATTTTCCAGGTAGTTCAAAAAGGCTTCGGGCTTATAGACCCCGGAGGGAATATGCCGGAGAAACGCCGGAAGTTCTTCGGGATTTGAAACCGTAAAAAGCGACGCAAAGGATATGATGTTGTTGATCAGCTTCTTTACCACGGCGGGATCGTAGCCCCGGTTATACGTCCCGATGCCCAGAACGCTCTCCAGGGCGTTATCGGAGAAGGTAACGGCGCTCTCCGCTCCCGCCTGGGATTCGATGACCCCGGCGATATTCGCCTCAAAGGTATAGAGGTACTGCAGGCTCGTCGTAAAAATAGTGTAGCGGTTGAGATAACTCTGGGCCAGGAGCATATTCCGGGCATTGGCGGCAAAGGTCCCGATTTTTTTGTTCTCCAGATAATCCTTGGTGTACACATCATACTCTTCCACGACGGCCTTGATATTCCCCTGCCCTTCTTCCCAGCTTATCTCAAAACCCGCGTTATACATGGTCCGCTCAGAGGGCAGGGGAATGTTGGACGACAGGTCGAGGATCCGTTCCGCCACCGCAAAGAGGGAAGGCCCGTTAATGTCTTCGTCCACCTTGTCCGCCAGCAGTTCATTATCCTGCAGCCGCCCGACCCGCTCCCGCAGGTTCTGCACTTCCTGTAACAGCCGGTTTCCAAAGTCCCCCTGGAGGGCGATAACCTGGCCCAGGCGTTCCTGGTTGGAGTCCCCGAGTTTCTGCCGCACGAAGGCCATATCCGCCTCAAACAGGGCGGTATACTCCCGGATCGCGAAGTCAAAGATCATGTCGTTGAACAGGTAATTGTTGATCAGGTTGTCCCGGTAGGCATCGGGGGTTTGCCTCGTCAGGTTGATGCCCCCGGCGGAGACGTTCACCGCGGGGAGGAGGGTATCGAAGCCCAGGGGGATATGGGCGGCCTGAAGCTGGCTGCGGACTTCGGCAAAGATGGTCCTGCCCTCGGAGGTAAGGCGGTTCTGACGGGTGGTCAGGGTTTTCCATTCGGAAACGATGCCCCGGACCTGATCGAGGGTGACCACCGCATTGATCCGCCGGAGGACCGCGTTGATCTGATCGTAGTTGTCGATGATCTCGTTGGAGATTGCCGCCAGCCGGCTTATTTTCCCGTACAGGGAATCGGGGTACACCGCGTAACGCCGCCAGGCGGAAATAATGGAGTCCAGGGCCGCCGCTTTTGCCCGGGTAAATTCATCGGAATAGATGTAATCGGGGTCGATGCTGTAGGAATAATCCCGTTCATACCGGCTCCGGTATTGGTTTAAGAGATCCACCGTATCATTTGAAATTCCCGGAACCAAAAAGGTCAGCATCCGGTCAAGCTTAAAACGCCCGGAGTGGAAAAACCGGTTAAATTCCGCGTCGGCCACTTCGTCAAGTTCCAGAAAGGAACTGAGCACCGCCTTGGTATCGGCGGTCAGCACCAGGGTATCGACGTTCTCCGTGATCTTTTCTCCCACGCTCCGGACTATCGGCATCCGGAACATGGTGGCGTAGAGCTGATTGACGATGAACGCCTTGTCCTGATAGCGGTAGGTCGGCGCGAAGCCGTCCGTCAGGAACCGGGCAAGCCCGAAGCCCCGGGGAATGGGGACCGTCATATCCCGGTAGGCAATGGCGTTATAAAAAAACTGCACCCGGGAGGAAAGGGATTCCCCTATGACGGGGTCCATATTGATAAGAAAATGCCCCGGGGAATCTTCCCTTATCAGGGGAGAGGCGAAGGGCGTCCCCTTTTGCAGGAGGCCGTCAAGATAGGTATAATACCGGGAGGTCTGGATCAGGTTGTTCTTCAGGTTTTCCCCGTTCATCCACGCCGTAAGCCCCCAAAAAAGGCCGCAGCCCAGGAAGAGGACACAGAGCATATAGAAGGGCAGATGCAGCATCAGGGCCTTTCTTTTGGTCAGGACGGCATGGTCGGAGTTCTTGAAAATCCGGCGGTACAAGAGATCCCGGATAAAATAACTCTGCCACCGGCCGCCCAGGCGGGTAATCTGGGCCAGGGCGGTCTGCCGGCTGGGGAGCAGCATCAGGGAGTTCTCCGCCCCGGCCTTTTCCGCGAAAATCTGAGCGGCGGCGGCGCCGGAGGGGTTCGGGATGATAAGCTCCTCCGGGGACACCGCCGCAAGGGCGGCCATGGCGGGGCTCAGGGAGATATACATATCCTTTGCGGAAGTAAAATAAACCCCCTCAAAATAGGTATGGCGGCTTCCGTGATAATTATCGGTGCCGAACAGGGCGTTGAGGTAGGTTTTGATATTCCGGCCCAGGCCGCTGAGGGTATTCGGGAAGGTCCATATCTTTGCCGCCGTATCCATGCGCCCTTCCGGGCGCTCCGCGTGTTTTTGGGCATTTTCGGCAATCAGTTGTTTCGCCCCGGTTACCAGCCGTTCATTCAGGGACTCCCAGAATTCATCGAATTTCTCCTGGTTATACCATTTGGAGGGATTCTCGAATCCCACAATCTGGTGGCGCAGATCCCCCTGGATAAAGTCCGCGTATTCGTGGAAGCCGTTTACCATATCGAGTTTGGTCACCACCACATAACAGGGCAGGTACATCCCGCAGTTTTGAAAGAGGCTGTCCAGTTCGTTGGCCATGAGGATCGCCTTGTGGGAAGTCATCTCCTCGTCGTCCGCCAGGAGGGCATCCGCGGGGATGGTGATGATGATGCCGTCCAGGGGCCGCTTCCGCCGGATACGGCAAATTTGCTTGATGATGTAATTCCATTCCGCGCTCGATCCGTCAAGCCACCGGTCAAAGAAAACCCTCCCGCTTATGTCGCAGACCACCGCCTTGGTCCCGAGCCACAGCCGCACGGGGAGGCTGTTCTTGCCGTCCTCGGCGGCGTCTTTTTCAACCACCGAGGGCTTAAAGTCAAAGCCCCCGGCCTCCAGGAGGGAGGACTTTCCGGAACGGGGTTCTCCCACCAGCACAAACCAGGGGTCCCTATAGAGGGACCGTTCATTCTGGGTGAACCGTTTGAGGCCCTGTTTCAGCAGGTCGTTGATCTTGACCAGATTATCGGAAAGCTCCTGTTTGGCCTTTTCGTGGCCCCCGCCGCCTTTTACCAACTGGGACAGGTGCCGCCAGGTCAGGAGGTCCTTCATGATTTCCCGGGTTTCTTTCTGCTTTATCCGCCGCCGCCGCAGCCGATAGAAGAGGGGCACGAAGACAAGCACCGCCACGACGAGGATCGCGATGACCAGGATGACCTTGCCCGTGGTGGTATTTTTGACATAGTTTATCAAGGACGCAATCAGGTTCGCGGGATTCATTCGAGCCCTCCGGAATTCGCCGAATCATCCGCTTCGGGATACACGAGATCATATTCGCCCCCCGCAGCCGGAACGCTTTCAAGGGGATCAAGCGGGGATCCGGCGCCTTCCGCCGGAAGCGTCTCGGCGCCCTCCGGCGGAGGGGCGGCCACCGGCGGGGCGGCGAAGGTCCAGGCGGCGCCGGGGATGGCGTCCGACGCGGTTTTTTCCACGAGGACCCGGTATTCCGCGGTATTGTTGACAAAGACGGCCATATTATAGAAGAAACCTGCCGCCATCACGAGGGCGGAAGCGATCAGGGCGAACCGTATGCCGGGCAGGCGCCTCCGGGCAAAAATTCCCGGTCTTTTTTTTGTTTCCGGTACGATGGGTTTGGAAAGAACCGCTAAATCCGTACCGGCCTTTTGGGCGCAGCGGGACAAAAAACCCTGGATACGGTTCTGGTTTCTCCGGTACATGCCGTCGAATCCCAGGGCCAGCATCACGAAAAAAAGCGAGGCGGCAGAGGCGGATTCGGGGTCCTGCAGGGTTTCGTCCAGCAGATCAAAAAACTTTTCATCCCCCGAGAGTTCATTATAATTGCGGGCCAGGATATGCCACTGGTCCCGGAAGGAAAATCTGCCTTCCCGGACCATATAGTCGATGAAAAAGATCAGGGGCTTCTCAATCCGCTCGAATTCCCGGGCCAGCGCTTGGTCCTGCCCTGCCTTTTCCCTGGTTTCTTCCAAAAGGGCGAGGATATGTTCCCTGAAGGGTCCTAATTCAACCGGGCTATTGATACAGGCGAGCTGCCAATACTGGCATATCGCCAGCAGCAGGGGATTGCACAGCCTCTCAAGCTCCGCGGCGGCGGCGCCCATTTACCTGCTCTCCAGGGTAATATAGAGGCTTCCTTCCAATGCGGGGAATAAATTCGGGGCGTAGTCGATGACCATCCCCTGTTCTTCGCGGACCTCCCGCCACACCGTGGCGGATTCTTTCAGATCCAGCAAGAACCAAAGGGTATCTTTCAGGACCGGGAGATACCGCGGGGGATACCGCTCGGCGGAGAGCTTGATGCCCCGGACCCGCATGGTTTTTGAGGCGGGGTTTATCAGCTTGAAGGTATCGCCGGTTTCCAGGGCGGAAATAACCTCGGCGCTTTCGGCGCCGGTTTTTACCGCCAGATACACCTTTTCCATCCCCAGGAGATCTTCCAGCCGTATCCGGGTAAACAGGTACTGCCCGTCTTCTATCGGGGAGAAGTCCAGCCGCTTGTAATCCACGCTGCCTCCCGCCAGGATAAAGGACCGGATATCCTTAATCACCGTGCTGAACTGGGGGCCGTAATCCTCATGGTTGTACCGGGGTATCTCGTCGATGCTGTTGAAGGGGTCCAGCCCCATAAGCTCGCCCAGGAAGGTGAGCAGTTCCAGATAATAGGCAGAGGGGCTTATCCGGCCGCTTTCGATCAGGGCGGAGAGCCTTATTTCGTAGATATTGAGAATCCTGAACCGCTGAAGGTTGTAGGCGTCAACGGATCCGGCCTCTCCCGGGGACTCGGCCTCACTCAGAGCCCGGGCCGTGGAGAGGTCGTCCAGGGCCTTGTCCCGGCAGCGCCGGACATCGACCAGCAGGCCGGTGATGATCCCCATGAGGGGATTATCCTGGGTAATCTGCAGGAAGGGGGGGATATACTTTTCGTTCAATGCCAGGGCGTTTATGGAACGGTCGTGGCTGAGCACCGAGAGCTTCGCTATCGGCAGGAGTTCCATATCCTTCGTGTCGTCCAGGTTGGTCACCAGCCGGAGGTTCAGCCGGCGGGTGACCAGGGTAATCTCATTATCCCCGGAATTTTCATCCCGCAGCCGTTTTTTCTGAGAAAGGTAGCGCCGCTTTTCGGCAAGATTATCGTCTTCCACCAGGTTGGCGTCAAATTCCGACCAGCGGGGAAGGGCGATAGAGATGGTCAGCTCATTGGGGTTCTGTTCCAGCACCGGGGCGAGATCCAGGGGGGTCAGTACGCAGTTTCCGGGCATGGACAGTTCCTGTCCGCCGGCCATGATCGCGGAAAAACGCTTCACCACCACCCGGCTGCCGGAGAGGGCCTCCCGATCCAGTCCAAACTCCATCAGTCCGTAAGGATAGGGCAGGGAAAGCTCCCGGTTTTGCCTGATGTACTCGCTTACCTGCCGCTGTAAGTATTGGAAATGGTGGGGCTGCAAGAACTGTCCGTCACTCCAATGTAAAAGCTCCTCATACTGCATTAAAAACTCCTCATAAACCGTCTTTTGGATTAGCCGGCGCTTTCTTTACCTGTACTATTTTTTTTGGTTCTACCAAGACGTATACCTTTGGAGCAAAAATAACGCGTTTCTTTATGGGAAAGGTGAGGATCCGGGGATCCGGAGCCGGAGCGGCGGGCATATCAGGATCGTGGGGGAGGCCGGCGATAACGACCAGGGTCGAGGGGTCTTTTTCCAGCCATCTTCTCCAGAGTTCCGCCCGGGAGACTAAGACCTGGGGCTTGGTCTGCTCCTCGGAAAAAAAGAAGGTCCGGGGGTTGAGTTTTTCGCGGAAGCCGCTGTTGGGCGCGAAATAGGTTTCCACCCCCGCGTCCTTGATTGCCCCCAGGTCCTCATCGGAGACGGCGAAAACGTCAACTTCTATGGTAGGATATAAGGCGTCGTTAGAAGATAAGGCGCGGGAGATCCCCACGACCACCTGCTGCTGACTCACACAAGCGGAAAAGAGGAGGCCGGCAGCCAAGACAAGGCACCCACGGATCGATACGTTCCTGAAAAAAAACCTATGTCTCATGGATTTTATTATATCACAGAAATGGTATAGTATGTAAAGACCCTCTTTTGAAAAATAATACAAAAATTGAGAAAAGAGCGCAGCGCGCCGCCCCGCCCCTCACCGCCCCAGGGTTCCTGCATTTACTCAAAAAAAGAAGAAGAACCACGGACACACACGGACCAACACGGACTTGTTGTTTGAAATTCATGCGTTTGTCCGTGTTTGTCCGTGTGGGCGGACCTATGGTCCGACGTGGTTAAATTTCTTTGGATCATTTGGTGCCTGGCACCAAATGGGGCTTCTTGCATGCGTGCAGCCCTCACCACAGCCGGCCCCGGCAATCGCACCCGGCAGCGGGACCCGCCCCAACACCGCAAAGGCCGGTCGGGGGATACTCCCGCCGGAAAAACCGGCTCGGGCCGGCACGGGCCGGCACAGGACAGAATCGCGATGGGGGGTGGCAGGGAAATACCCCGGGCGACCCCTTTTGAGCAGAGGAACCAGTTATGCCGTAGGCATCAAGAGCAACGTCGC
>JAITRV010000326.1 GCA_031288215.1 Spirochaetaceae bacterium
CCCCGGCTTCCAATTCCACATAGTTAAACACATGACCGAAGCGGTCTCCCGCCGCGTCCAGGACTTCCGTCGCCTGGGCAATCACATCCGGACCAATCCCGTCTCCCGGGACCAGGGCAATCGAATACTTCACTGGTTTTCTCCTTAAAAATGAGGAAATTATTATACTGAAAAAGGGGCTTGCAATCATTCCTATACGGGTGTATAGTGTGATATGGACTTAGGAGAAAAAATTTCCCTCCTGGCGGGGGCGGCAAAGTACGACGCGTCCTGCGCGACCTCGGGCAGCGGGAGGGTGGGGGCGAAATTCGGCGGCGCGGTTCCCGCCGGCGTGTGCCACAGTTGGACCGAGGACGGCCGCTGCGTCAGCCTCCTCAAGGTGCTTTTCTCCAATGCGTGCCGCTTTGACTGCGCCTACTGCGTGAACCGGGCCTCCGCGGATACCCGGCGGGCATCCTTTACCGTGGAAGAACTGGTGGATCTGACCTGCCGGTTTTACCGGCGGAACTTCATCGAGGGGCTTTTTCTCTCATCGGGGATCTTCGCCGATCCGGACATCGTGATGGAAAAACTCATCGAGACCGCCCGGCGGCTGCGGACCGAGGCGGGCTTCGGGGGCTATATCCACCTCAAGATCATCCCCGGAACCGGGGCGGCCCTCATCCGCCGGGCGGGGCGCTACGCGGACCGGCTGAGCGCCAACATCGAGCTTCCCACGGAACAGAGCCTGCGGACCCTGGCCCCCCAGAAGTCGGGGAAGCTGATCTTCACCGCCATGGAGGAAGCGGCGGAGGCCGGGGCCCAGGCGGAGGAGGACCGGCGGCGGGTCGTCTTTCTGCCCCGGGGGAAAAGCGGCGGCGGGCCTCCGTCCCGGCCGGTCTTTGCCCCGGCGGGCCAGAGCACCCAGCTCATCGTGGGGGCCAGCGCGGATGACGACCGCCGGATCATCGCCCTTTCCGCCGCCCTCTACCGCAAATTCTCCCTGCGCCGGGTCTACTACTCGGCCTTTATCCCCCCGGGACTCGGAGGGCGGGGGGGCGTCCCGGACCCCCGGCTCCCGGACATCGGCGGCCCCCCCCTGGTCCGGGAGCACCGGCTCTACCAGGCGGACTGGCTCCTCCGGTTCTACCATTTCAGTCCCGAGGAGATCCTCGAACCGGGGAAAGGCTTTCTGGACCCCCACCTGGACCCGAAGACCGTCTGGGCCCTGGACCACATCGACCGTTTCCCCCTGGAACTCAAGGCGGCGGACTACGAAGCACTCCTGCGGGTGCCGGGAATCGGGGCAAAGACCGCCCGGCGCATCCTGGAACTCCGGTCTTCCCGGTCCCTGAACTTTGAGGCGCTGCGGCGTATGGGGGTGGTGCTGAAGCGGGCCCGGTACTTCATCACCCTCTCCGGCTCTTTCCTGGACCGGCCCGACGATCCCCGCCGGATCCGGCGCCTCCTGTCGGATTCCGACGGCGCGGGGCTCCAACTGCCCCTCTTTGAATTCTAAGGGGGAAGAATATGGTTGAACTGAGTTATGACGGGAGCTTTGAGGGCCTCCTCGGGGTCCTCGCCGCCGTTGTCTGCCGGGGTGCGCCCCTGCCGGACCGGATCAGGCGGCTTTGGCCGGAGGGGGAGCCGGATCAGCCGGATCTCTTCGGCCCCGGGGGAGGGGACTGCCCTCCCCGCATAGAAAGCCCCTCCGGGGCCTCCATATCCTCCGGGGCCTTCGGGGGTTTCGAGGAAACCTTCTTTGAGCTTTCCGTCGGGGCCTACGACCGCTTCCGCTGCGGCTGGATGAGCGAGTTCCCCATAGAGGCGGCCTGCGTGCGTTTCGGCAGCCGGGTCTTTGCCGCCGCCCGCGCCGCGGCGGAACGGGCGGGCGCGGGCCTGGGCTCGGCGGAGGCCCGGGAGGCCGCGGAGCGGGCCTCCCGGCCCGGCGGGCCGTTCCCGGGGGACGACGCGGTCCTCACCGTCCTCAGCGCCGCCGCCAAGGTCAGGCGCGAGGCGGACCGCCTCTGCGGCTTCCTCCGGTTCAGGGAGGATGAGCGGGGGACCTTCGTTGCCCGCTGCACCCCGGACCACTTCGTCCTCCCCCTCCTGGCCGCCCCCTTTTCCCGCCGCTTTGCCGGCGCCCCCTGGCTGATCATCGACGAAAAGCGCGCCCTCTGCCTTCACGGCGGCGGGACGGCGGAGCCCCGCATCTTCGCCGCGGCGCTCCCCCCGGCGGATCAGGGCGGCGACCCCTGGGAAGATCTCTGGCGGCTCTATCACCGCTCGATCAACAACCCCAGCCGGAACAACCCCGGCCTCCAGCGGCAGTTCATCCCCGGGCGGTACCGGAAATACCTCCCCGAGTTGGACCGGCCCTAAGCAGGTTGTTGCGCTTCGCGCATGAAAAGGGAAGAAAAGGCCCGCACAATTCGAGGGGAAATGGCTCTATTTTTCCTCAAAATCCTGTTGATTTCCACAAAAATGTGGTATACTAACGCCATGAGCAAGCAAACACCTTCCAACCGCCCGCAACAGGCCTATGTGCTGCGGGTAAGTATTAAAGAAACCAAACCGCCAATCTGGCGGAAAGTAAGCGTTCCGGCGGACTATACGCTGGGAGATCTTCACCGGATGCTCCAGATTGCCTTTGGCTGGGATGACAGTCATATGCATTCCTTTACCATTAATTTGGTAGAATATGGAATGACCGGTATGGATTTCGATTATGGGGATGACATGGCCGACGAAGATAGTGTCTGCCTTTATGATCTCGATTTGCAGCCAGACCAAAAATTCAGCTACCTCTATGATTTTGGGGATTCCTGGGAGCATGAGATCAGGGTATCAAAAATCATCTCCGCCGGAGATGAAAAGTGGGATTTGACACTGCCCCGCTGTCTTGGAGGGAAGCGGGCAGGCCCGCTGGAGGATTCGGGGGGCGTTTGGGGCTATGAGTCCATGCTTGAAATACTCAGAGACCCAGCCCGCCCGGAATACAAAGATTTCCATGAATGGGCCGGGGATTTTGATCCTGAATATGTCGGCATAGAAGAAATAAACGCCTCTCTGGAAGAGGCCGTTAAGCCCCGGCCCTCATGACAATTGCCATATTGACCGGCGGGTTTCAAAACGAACCGGGCTCTGTACGGGCCGCAAAAAAGCAAACCAGAAACCCCGGGCATTGCGCGCCCGCAGTATAGCGGCCTGTTATGCGAAATTTCTTGCGCCTCAGATCACGTGAGATGACATACGGAATTATTATGCCACGTGATTTTATCGTGGGTGGTATAAAATTTATAGTGGTATAAAAT
>JAITRV010000328.1 GCA_031288215.1 Spirochaetaceae bacterium
AGTACAAGTATTCCGCCTGCCGGGTGGAAAAAATCGCGGACCAGGCCTGGGCGGAAAAACACCTCCAGGATGAATACGCGGAGATTCGTGAGCAGATGGGCATCAACGAGAAGGATAAGAAGGTCAAGGTCCTCGCCTCAAGCGCGGTATAGCGCCGGACATCCGGCGGCGGCCCCGGCTATGCCCATCTGGCCAGAGCGAAAGACAGCGGAGTGAGGGAGAGCCCCTGACGGGGCTTCTTCACTTCGATACCGGCGGAGCTGCGGTCCCTGCCGCCGCCCGTTTTTCAGAATCCCCTTCGGCGGGGGCATCTTCCGGTTCTTCCGGCGGCGGCGTATAGGGCGACGCCGGCAGGTTCGAGCGGAAGTGGGCGACGGTCATGTCGATTCCCGCGGCGTGGAAGCCGTTCTGGATGTTCTTGTAGAGGTCTGAATAGATGGCGGGAACCTTATTCACCTCCTTGGTGAAGAGGTTGATCTGGTAGTTGGCATAGAAATCGTCCATGGCGGTCTGGAGGACAAAGGGCTTGGGATCCGGCTGGACATACTTGGTTTTCATCGCCGCCTCGATGAGGATGGCCTGCACCGTTTGCCAGGGGGTACTGTAGCCAAAGGTGATATTCGCGTAGAGGATCAGGCCCTCCTCATCCTCGTCGGAGGAGGTATGGTAGTTCACGATGCTGGAGTTGAGGATCATGACATTGGGAAAGGTAACATATTCGTTCTTGTGGGTTTTGATCCGGGTAACAATCGGGGATTTTTCCACCACAAAGCCCGTTACGTCGTTCAGCTTGATCCGGTCGCCGATCTTAAAGGGCCGCATATAGGTGATCACCACCCCGGCCACCAGGTTTCCGATAGCGGAACTGGACCCCAGGGAAAAGATGATACCCACAAAGACCGAGACCCCCTGGAAAATCGCGGAATCCGAGCCGGGGAGGTAGGGGTATACGATGGCCACCACAAAGGCGTACAGGAGGAAGCGCAGGATATTGAAGGTCGGCTGGGCCCAATCGGGGTAAAACCCCGGAATCACCAGCTTGCCCCTTTCGATCTGGGTGGAAAAGAACCGCAGGGACCGCAGGACATAGCGGGCCACCACGATGATCACGATAATCGTGAACAAGTTGGGAATATAGTTGATGATCCCCAGGACAATATTTTTCAGGGGGTTCAGAATATAGCCGAAAAGTTTTGAGGCGAGTTTTTCGGTTATCGTGAAGAGGCTGAATACGATGGGAATCGTGATGATCAACTGCAGCACGGTAACCACGTATTTGGCGATTTTCAAGAAAAAAAAGATGATCTCCAGGAGCTGCTTGGTATCCAGGAGGCGGTAACTTTTGATCCGCAGGGGTTTGAATTTCGCCTTTCCTAAGGCCAAGATCTTGAGGTTGAGGACCTTAAAGAGGAACCAGACCAGCCGGATCAGCAGAATCTGGCCGACGACGATGGCTACGGCGATACCCAGCCGCACCCACAGCCCCAGGCGCTCGGAACCCTCGGCGACCGTCTCCTCGATTGAGTGGGTAAAGCCCTCGGTGTCCTTCAGCAGGCCGGGAAGCTCTTTCTCCGCGGGCGGCTTTTGATCCCCCGGCGAGATGCCGGGCAGCCTGCCGGCCGGCGCCGTGCCGTCTGAGCGGTCCGCCGCTTCTTCGTCCGACGTCCCGTCGGCCGACAAGATGTCGTCCGACGTCCTGTCGGACGGACCTTGGATCGCCGCGGGTTCGGCGGCTTTCGGCTCTTCCTGGGCGTGGATGCTGAAAGGGAGGGAGAACACCAGGATAGTGAAAGCCATAGCCCGAAGGAACGAATTCAATCCCATAAAGCCCCCTTGGGGCGCCCGCTCAAGGCCCCGCTTCTATAAAAGCACGTTCCGGCCTTTCCGTCAACATACTTCCGGGGGATGCGTGACCCCGGCATAAGAAAGCCGTCCCGGGGCCTCAGAAACAGCTGATAATGGCGCTTTGGAGGTCTTCGATATGGGGTTTAATAATCGATACCGGATTGACCATCCGCTGGAGCTTCCTGATTTTATCGGGAATTTCAATATCCTGACCGGTCGCGATGGCAACCGTATCGGCCTGTTTCGCCGGATGCCCTGTGGCAAGCACCACCAGATGGCCGTAAAAATCCTTGACCCGCCGGTGCCGTTCCGCGGCGGCATAGGCCACCGCCGAGTTGGGATCGAGGATCAACTGATACCGGTCCCAGGCCTGTTTCATCGCCTCCACCGTTGCATAGTCGTCCACCGAATCGGGGTATACCATATTCCGCATCACCGCCGGGGCTTCCTCATAAAAAGCCGCCAGCCGTTCATAATTTGAAGGAACGCTCACATCCAGGGCCGGGGAATTGGTGCTGATCAGCGGCCGGGGGGAAAATTCCTTCCCCCGGATAAAATCCCCGAAGGCGTTGTTGGCGTTCATGGCGGCGATAAAGCCGCTCACGGGCATCCCGAATTTCCACGCGTAGAGTCCGGCGATGAGGTTGCCGAAATTGCCGCAGGGAACGCTGAAGACGAGGTCCCCCTGGAGAAAGGGCTTGATCTTGATAAAGGCATAGAGGTAATAGAAAGCCTGGGGCAGCAGGCGGCCCACATTGACCGCATTCCCGCTGGTGATACCGTAGCGCTCCGCAAAGGGGCGGTCCTCCATGGCGGCGTTGATGAGCCGCTGGCAGTCGTCAAAGGTCCCCTTAACCTGGATCGGGATACAGTTCCCCCCGTTCTGGATAAAGGTCGCCGGGTCCAGGCCCCGGATTTGCCCCGAAGGGTAGAGGATCACCGAAGTAATGCCCTGCCGCCGGGAAAAGGACTGGGAGATACTCACCCCGTTATCCCCCTTGGCCGCGGAAAGGACCATGGCGAATCCGTTATTCTTGAGGAGTTCCTCCATCACCGCCGCCAGGAAGGCCACGCCGAAATCCTTAAAAACCCCGGTGGGGCCGTTGTACAGGGTCAATACCGATAAATTTTCCTCCACCTGCCTCAATTCCGGCTGAAAATTGAAGGCGCTTTCCGCCACCCGGGAGGCGGAAAAGGGGTTTAATTCCCCCTGGAGCAGGGGCGGCGTCACGGTGGCCACCAATTCCGGGTAGTCGGTATGGGCATCCATATACAGGAAAAACTGCCGCATATCCACCATTCCCGCGGGGACATACAGCCCCCCCTGGGGCGGCAGGCAGTGAAGCACCGCATCCTTGAAAGAAACCTGACCTTCATGTGATCGGGTAGACTTAAATTGCATCCTTCTCCTCTGCTCAATAGCTCACTGTATAATGATACGCCGGTTCCCATAGGAACGGCTCTTCTCCCTCTAATGTAATACCGAAACCGGTAATCGGCAAGGGGAAGGAAGGCGGTGCGGGGTATTTATCAAAAAAAACCGCAACCGAAAGGAGGAAAATCGGTTACGGCCGGATCGGAGAACTCCGTTACACTTTTCCTTTATAACCACCCTTCTCCGGTGAAGGTTACATATTCTTCGAGAAATATTCAAAATGAGCATAAGGACCCGCGCAAGAATAAAATGCCATGCATTTTATTCTGATTGCTTATACGGCAAGGAAATAACATGACCAATTGGTCATGTTATTTTTGCGCGGGTCCTCCGGGACGTGTTGATCGAATACGGATCCTATGGTATAAAGGGCTATGCGCATGGCAAGCCCCGGGGGAAGGGACGCGCCGGGCCTTGATCGCGGCAGCGGCGGAGCCTGTGGCTTTCGCGGTTTTCGCGGCTGCTCCCTCCGGCCCTTCGACGTGGTCATCACCGTCCTGGCCCTGGCGGTGACGGTGTTCTTTTCCTTCCGTATATACGCAACGCCGGAGCGGCAGGAGGAGGTCATCGTCAAGGGCCCCGGCGGAAGCTGGGTTTTCCCCCTGGAAGCGGAGGAGCGGATCGAGGTGGAAGGCCCCCTGGGGACCACGGTGGTGGAACTCCGGGCC